>JAIWDV010000278.1:0-3009 GCA_048632525.1 Bacteroidales bacterium
CTTTATTTGCAATATCACTATTAGGTTTTCCCGAATCCATTCCACATCTCATCTAAATCTGGCTGAAATAATGATTTTATTTCTTCAACAGTTTCTTTGGCTTCTTTACAGAATTTTTCAAGAAAATTACTAGTGACAACATGTACGGAACTACAGTGATAGCCAGCGATTTCTCGGTGATACACAACAAAACCTTCATCTATTTCATTGATTTCATCTTTTCCGTTTTTGTTGAGATAGGACTCAAACAATCGCCCTTCCAAGATAACAACTGGGAAAACAAATCTAAGTGGTTCGACACTGCTTTGTTCGTTACATAGGCCCATCGATGCTTTTAATGCCCCCATAATGCCTTTGTAGGCCGGGTCCTCCCCGGAAGAAAATGCCGTGGCAGCCCCATAGGCTAATCTGCTTTCCTTGGTAAACCATTTCAAACCGAGGACCGACTCCATATTCTGAGTATATTTACCAACCAACATTTTGAGAGTTTTTGGGGATTTGATTGCATACCTAAGCAATCGATTTCCATCCACATGGTTGTCAGAAGTAAAAAGCACCCAAGGCTTTTCACGGGTGCTTTTGCATTCGATAACAAATGTTACCTCAAAGAAGCCGATATCGTCTCGCATAGAGGCAATTACATCAATTTCTCGAGTCGTATTAGTTTCATGGTCTGTATAACCCTACAACGACATTTTGCTAATTTTCTTCTTTAACTAGCACGCGTTATCTGGTACACTTCTTCCCAAATTCTAAAGGAGAAGAGCATGTTACCAGATTGTCGTAAAGAAGGAGACATATTTTCGATTCCGAAGTTCACCGTTGAAAGGAAAGACGTTGGGTCTTTCATGGAAGAGCTAAGAGCTTTTCATGGGGAATTTAGGGATTGTTTTTTCCGCAAAGAGACTAAAGAGAACTTCTTTCGGTACATGGTTGGCCAGTTCAGTGAGCTGGAGAGGAAATCAATCGAGCCCATAGCCCTTTCTGTGGAGAATGGTACGGTGCGGTCCATGCAGAGGGCCGTTAGTGATGCTGTTTGGGACGAAGACAAAATGATCAGCAGATATCATGGCCTTGTAGGCGAGGATTTGGGGGATCCCCATGGGGTGCTGATATTTGATGAGACGGGATTCCAAAAAAAGGGGCGGGATTCGGTCGGCGTAGCGAAGCAGTACTGTGGAAGCTTGGGCAAGGTGGAGAACTGTCAGGTAGGGGTCTTTGCGGCGTATGCGTCGCGGTATGGCTACGCCTTTTTGGACAAGCGCCTGTTCATGCCCGAGAAATGGTTCACTGACGAATACGAGGTAAGAAGGAAGAAATGCAGGGTCCCGGAGGATCTTGAGTTTAAGACCAAGCCGCAGCTTGCGGTAGAGATGTTTGAAGGACTTCAAGAGAGTGAGGACCTCCCATTTAGGTATGTTTTGGCCGACAGCATTTACGGAAACAGCCCCGACTTTATCGAGGCGGTGGAAAAGTGTATTGACAAGACCTACTTCGTGTCCATACCCTTGGGCACAAGATGTTGGCTGAAAAGGCCTATCACAAGGATGAGGCAGTACAGATACAAGGGCGAGTTGCGATCGAAGGAGGTTCTCGAAGGCACCGAGAAGAAGCCGCTTTCCGTTTCTAAGATAGCTCGCAACCTGAATAATTTTTTCTGGTACAGGCGCAAGGTGTCCGAGGGAACCAAGGGGCCGATAGAGTATGAGTTCAGCAAAAGGGAGGTCATTCTTTCAAAGGACGGGCTGCCATGGAAAACAGTTTGGCTGATCATGAAGCGTACAGTCGGAAGAAACCCTACCTACAGCTTTTACATAAGCAATGCCCCCCGAAGCACGCGGCTCAAGACCTTTGTTTGGCTCAGCGGCATCAGATGGGCCATAGAGCAGTGCTTCGAAGAGACCAAGACCGAGCTGGGGATGGATCAGTACGAAGTAAGAAAGTTTGCAGGATGGAACCACCACATGTTGACGTGCATGCTGGCTCATTTTTTTCTCTGGCATTTGAAAATAAGATTGGGGAAAAAAAGCTCCAGCCATTACGCTCTCGCAGCTTAGGATTCTCTTGGAGGTAGTTCTGCCCTTGAGGACTTTCGACGTGGATAAAGCGCTGGAAATGGTACGATGGATTCAGTACAGGAATCACCTTGCTTATCAGTCGCATCGAAAAAGGAAGGTCGAAGAGATGGCCCGCTGAGGAAATGTCGTTGTAGGGTTAATATGGTCAGCGCCAGAAAAAGTGAAGTAAAGCCAAACGCTCCAAACCATACCATAGGACGTTCTGAAAAGTTCAAGACCAGTCTTAGAGTAAAAAGGTCAATGAAAACTTTCCAAATCCGTGAAAATCCATATTTACTCTGACCTCTGGTCCGTGGATGGTGCCTGACAACCAGTTCGGTAATTTTAGCACCTCTCAAGAAAGCAAAAGCAGCAATAAACCTATGCATTTCCGAATAAAGCCGGACCTTTTTCAGAATGGCCGCATTATACACTTTCAGAGAGCAGCCATTATCATGAATTTTTACACCTGTAACCCAACGGAGTAAAATATTAGCAACTATTGAGGGGATACATCGCAGAATGTTGTCTTTTCGATTTTTTCGCCAGCCGCTGACAACCTCATACCCTTCCTTCATTTTTTCAAGTAGAGCCGGTATGTCTTCGGGGTCATTCTGAAGATCGCCATCCATGGTGATAATCACATCGCCACGGGCATGATCAATGCCGGCCTGCATAGCTGGAGTTTGGCCAAAGTTGCGGCGAAATTTGATAATCCTCAATTCCGGCCATTTACACCTTTGGCTCTTCAGCATTTTGAATGTATTATCAGAACTACCGTCATCAATTGCAATGATCTCGTAGTTGCCAGTCAATCGCTCAACTACCCCGGCAACTTTTTCAATCATCATGGCAACATTATCCTCTTCATTATAGAAAGGGATAATGATAGTGTAATGAATTTTTTTCATCAATATCGGGAGGCCATTTGGCCAGTTTTTCATTCGAACTT
>JAIWDV010000279.1:0-3008 GCA_048632525.1 Bacteroidales bacterium
TCGCTTACATGCTAAGAAGCGCTTATATTTGAGAAAAGGCTGTATTCCTGAAAGCGGGATGTAATTGTAAAGATAAATCAAGAGTAGTATCAGGAGGAAGATAATTAATGGATATTCAGGAGATTACCCAAAACGTCGAAAAAGAGAGCTTGGTTCTCCGGCAGATTATAGCGGAAATGGGAAAGGTTGTAGTCGGCCAGAGGAATCTCATTGAAAGGATGATGATAGGGCTTTTGTGCGATGGCCACCTGCTTTTGGAAGGGCTTCCGGGCCTGGCCAAAACAACGGCTGTAAAAACCCTGGCAGCGACAATCCGGACAACGTTTCAGAGAATACAGTTTACACCCGATTTACTCCCCGCAGATATCCTGGGTACCCAGGTCTACCGACCTGACAATGGTTCCTTTGAAATAAAAAAAGGCCCTATCTTCCACAATATAATTCTTGCAGATGAAATTAACCGGGCGCCGGCCAAAGTACAGAGCGCTCTTTTGGAGGCAATGCAGGAGAGGCAGGTGACCATTGGAGGGACGACCTTTCAGCTTGATAATCCCTTCCTTGTCCTCGCCACGCAGAATCCTATTGAACAGGAGGGGACATATCCGCTTCCCGAGGCCCAGATTGATCGATTTATGTTAAAGATCAAGGTGGATTATCCATCGGCCATGGAAGAAAAGGAGATCATGGATCGGTTCAATAATGCGGTCACTGAAAATGTGAAGGGTGTTGTGGAGGTCTCCCAGATTGAGTTGGTTAAGAAGGTGATTCGATCCATCCATATGGAAGAAAAAATTGTGGACTATATTCTGCGTATCTCCAGGGCCACACGAAACCCCCAGGAGTTTGGTCTTGATATAGGTCCCATGATCAGTTACGGGGCATCGCCCAGGGCCTCCATATGGCTCGACCAGGCGTCACGTGCCCACGCGTTCCTGAATGGTCGGGGCTATGTGACTCCACAGGATGTCAAATCCATGGCCCCGGACGTGCTTCGGCATAGGATAATCCTGAGCTATGAGGCCGAGGCAGAAGGAAAAAGCACCGATGACCTGATTGAGTTCTTGCTGGAACGGATCGAGGTCCCTTGAGATGCTCCCGGAGGAACTGCTCAAAAAGATACAACGGTTTCATTTCAAGACCCACCGCCTGGCCAATAACCTTTTTGCAGGCCAATATGAAAGTGCCTTCAGAGGCCGGGGGATTGAGTTTGCCGAGGTACGGGAATACCAGCCCGGTGACGACATACGTACCATTGACTGGAACGTCTCTGCCCGCTTTGGCCATCCCTTTGTAAAGGTCTTTCACGAGGAAAGAGAACTTACTGTTATCCTTGTGCTGGACCTTTCCGGCTCCCATTTATTCGGCACGAAAAAGAAATTCAAGAGAGAACTCCTGGCCGAGGTTGCAGGAATGCTGGCATTTCTGGCCATCAGGACCAATGACAAGGTGGGTGCCATCCTGTTCAGCTCCCAGGTGGAAAAATATATCCCCCCGAAAAAAGGGGCGTCCCATGTGTGGCGTTTGATAAAAGAGATATTCACCTATGAACCCAGGGAGTTAACCACCAACATAGACGGGGTCCTTACCTATTTAAACCGGGTTGTAAAACGCCACGCCATTGTTTTTCTCATATCAGACTGCATGGATACAGGTTTTGAGAGGTCATTGAGGCTGACAGCCAGGAAGCATGACCTCACAATTATCAGGGTATCTGACCCCGCGGAAGACGCCATTCCCGATGTGGGTCTGGTCACCATTCGAGATCCTGAGACCGGGCATGTGGCGTTGATTAATACTCGAAGTAAGCGGCTAAAGGAGCAGTGGCGAAATGCGCGCAAAGAGCAGGCTTCCTACCTCTCTGAACTCATTAGAAGGGCAGGGGTTGACCTGGTGGATTTGTCCACAGATGGGCCGATAGTTGAGCCGTTGACACGCCTTTTTGATCAGAGGAGAAAGCGGTTGTGACGATTTTGGATTTCGGATTGCGGATTTGGGAATTAAAGGAATTTGTATCCAGGAAGTTGCGCCGAGAAGGTGGCCTGTTTTACAGGTCTTTTTTCCGCATTCTCTTATTTGTCCTGTTGGCTATCCCTCTATGCCCCGCCCTGTTATGGTCCCAGGATGATATCAGGGATACTGGCCCAACCCTGACTGCTTTCCTTGACCGGGATTCGGCCAGAGTGGGCAGCAAGGTGATCCTCACCCTTAGCTATCGTCTCCCTGAAGGAGCAGGGTTTTCTGATATTCCGGAAGTCAAGGGCCTTGAAAATCTCACCCACATGGACCGTGAAATAGGGCCGGATGAGATCAGGATCACCCTGTTGGTGGACCAACTGGGTTCATGGAAGACAGGGCCAATCTCCGTGAGTTATCTGGACAAAGATGGAAAGACCCAGGTGCTGACAACTGACCCGGTATCACTTACTGTGTTGTCTAACCTGGGAGAAAAACCCGAAGAAGCTGAACTCAGGCCCATCCAGGGGATTATTCCCACAACACCTCTATGGTGGAAATACTTACCATGGGTCGCCGGTATAGCTGGACTTTTACTGATCGTGTTTGGCCTTCTCTGGTGGTACCACAGGAGGCGCCGCAAGGAGCTCTCAGCCATGGCTCAGGATCCGGCGCATGTATGGGCAAAAAAGGAGATTGAACACCTGGAGGCCCAAGGACTTTTTGAGAAGGGGCAAGCCAAGGCATTCTATTTCCGTTTTTCTGAAATAGTGAGGCGATACCTGGAGGCCATAAGAGGCTTTCCGGCCGCTGAATTCACCACAGAAGAGATCACCTCGTGTATAGATAACGAACAGGATCGAAAACTTTTGCCCTTACTGAGGCAGGCTGATCTGGTTAAATTTGCAGACACAATCCCCACACCGGCCAGAAAAGAGGAAGAGGTAAATACCGCGCTTGCCTATATTCATGAGACCAGCCCGGGTCCGGAGGCAGGCGATTCATCAGTCGGGCAGCAGAGATCCCCCATAAGCGCTAAGTTGTTTTTGCCCAGG
>JAIWDV010000280.1:0-2994 GCA_048632525.1 Bacteroidales bacterium
ACGATTATCCGGAAAAGTGGTCGCAGTCCTGGCCGGCATTCCTCTGGTGCTGAAAGATGAATGAGCGGTTTCTGAAGCCATCGCTTCTGACTTGATGCCTTATAGAAATGTGCCTGACGTTTGTTATCTGTCCATTTGTTATACCATTACAAACACCGATACGCTGAATTTTCTTAATCTCCTGGGGGCTGAAATTCGTCCAACTTGTCTCCTAACGACACAGATATTTCTTCACAAATATTAATAATGTTAACCCAAGAATTATAAGGCGGCTGAATCCCTTTGTATCGAGAGATATCAATCTGATCAAGATCACCCGGTTTAGGCTCCGCAAGTTGTCGAACAAGTTGAACAATAGGCGAAGCTTTTTGGCCTCTTATTAAATCTGAATAATAAGAATTAAAATCTTTTAAAACATCTACTGTATTTTCAATACTAATGTGTTTGGCCAAGGCTGCAAAATCAATATAATCCCGAGTAGCATTGCGTGAGATTATCATCCACCCTTTAGTTCTCAACATTTCTGGTATAGTAGGCAAAGTTATTGATTTGCCGTTTATGTCTATTATTTCTGTCTCTAACGGATAGTTGCGGCGCAGTTGACGAATGCCGGTTTCAACTCCCTGAAAGCTCCCCAATATTAATTTTGGTGGATGAATACGAGCTGTTTCCCAATCGTCTCTACCCTCGAGAAAATCAAGGACTTCTTCATAATTTTCTTTTAGGTCAGACAATATATGATCTGCATCAAATGAATAACGATGCTCAAGATGTATAGCAGCAGCGCTGCCGCCGATCATAACACTTCCGGGAAGAAGTGCCTGTATATTTGCTGCAGCCTCAAGAAGCTTCTGCCACTGTTTCCAATAAGTATCTTTATTATGTGCCATAAATTTTCTCCAAGTACATCTTAAAAAATTTAGGCCAACCATATACTTCTGAATGCGGTATAGCCCTTCGTACAGCATCCGCAGCTTTGTAATTTGTTTTCACTTCATGAATGAGAGCACAAATATCTTCTTCTGAACCACGTTCCCATATAGAGTGTATGGCAGCTACACCCCATTCGTTATGTTTTGTGTTGATATGACGATGTTCCATTTTATTTCCATCCTGAATTCATTCATACCTTTTGGTTGTTATATTTTTCCGGTATTTCTGATTTGATATTTTATTCCCCTTTTTCAATTCGCCAAAAGCAATGGTTGATTGAAAAAGGGGGAAGCTTTAGGAATGCTCTACCTTATTGAGTAGTTACCAAATCCGAGACTCATAATTTTCAATTTACCATCCTGTTAAGAAAAAGTATAGTTAAAACAAAAATATGAGATTATTGATGCAAGGAGTGGCGGTATGGATTAAAGCATGTGGCTTTTGATTATAAGCTCACCTATTATTACCGTGCATTTTTAGAGATCAGAAGGTTACAGAGAGGAACAATAGGCCTAAACCCATTATTATGAGGGCGGCTGCGGTTTCCAGGATACGTTCGATGGTTTCTGCCAGACTGCGCCGACGTTCCAGAGCCCCCAATGCCAGTCTCTTGCCCGCAAGCGTCGCAACCCCAACCGCCGAAATAGTTACTGCCATGCCCAGACTCACTGAAAAGGCCAGGAGCAGCCCTAATCCTATCAAGTTCAAAGAAAGGCAGAAGAGCATTACCAATACAACTCCCGGACACGGTACCATGCCCACACTAAGGGCCATTGCCAGAGGGTAGCGATGTGTTTTACCTGGTGAAACATCAAAATCCGCATTCTCCGATCTCTTGCGCCGGCGCCACAAAATGAGGCTCCTTACGAGCAAGCCTGCTCCCAATAATACGATAAGACTGTAGCTCACAAGTTGGGTTATCCGGGTCATGCTCTCAAGAGGTCCTGACACGCCTATTTTGAGTATAAAATGAATGGCCAATACTAAACCCACCCCTGAAAGGCCATGGAAGAACGCTATCAGATTGCCGATAATAATTCCGCTCCTTAATTTCCTGCCGTAAGAGATTAAGTAAGACGCGGCCATCGCCTTACCATGACCAGGGCCGGCAGCGTGTATGACACCGTAGGCAAAGGCAATAATGAGCAGGGAGAACAGGGGTCGGAGACTGCCTGTCTCTTTTGCTTTTTTTGTTAAGATGGTCATTCTCTGCTTGAGCATCTGCTGCCAGATGGTGATTTTGTTTAGAAACGGATTTGGAAGGGATGGAGCCTGTAAGACCTGCTGGGGGCTTTCTTTAGAAATGAAGGGATTCTGAGCCCTTGCCGGAAGCGTTTCGCAAAGTAGAGGTAGAAGTATTAGAATAACCGCAAATATCTTATCCATTTTTCAGCCGGAACCTAAGTGTAATCTCTTCTGGAAAGACTTGTCCATAATAATAGGCTTCCTTTTTATTTTTTCCAATTCGATAGTGAAATTCATAGGGTGACGTGTTTTCAAAATCGATCGGTTTTTTTGTCAAGAAAACGCTGCAATAGAAACTGTCATCATATATGGATATCTTAATTTCCTTAAATGTTGAAAGGGCCAGAACATGACATGGTACAAAAAACCGATAGGTTAGGGCATCGCCTTTAATTTTGGCGGAAAAGTCTTTAACGAATTTCACTTTAAACGGCTTTCCATTAATCTTAATATGAGTGAAGTAATCAAAGTTTTTTAGGTTTGAAAATGCTCCATTTTTTATTTCCCTTATTTCAGATGGCTCAAAGCTTCCGTTTCCGTTCTTGTCAAAATCATAGATGAGCATATTGCTGAACATTTCATCAAAAACCCACTTGACTCTAAACCCTACCAGGCCTTTTTTATCGAAGACGACTTTGATAGAGTTGTAAATGAAGACATGGGGATGGCTAAGTGCGTTGCCTGGCAGGGAAAAGAGAAGAAAGATTGATAGCACAGAAACACTGAATTTCATCTAAGCTATGATATCCTTGGCCCTTAAGCTAAAAGAGTTCATGAACATCCGGAGAGGAACCTTTGGCGCTTCGAAGACAAGTT
>JAIWDV010000281.1:0-2973 GCA_048632525.1 Bacteroidales bacterium
GACCCGGAATGAGAGGTTGTGATCCAGTACATGCGCGAGGATGAATCTGTCCGAACCATGCGGATGCGAACAGCCCCGGGAGCTAGGCATCCCTGGAGAATCTGGCTCTTTAATAGATTGGCGCAGAAAGAAAACGTATGATAGCCTTTGTTGAATATTGAAAGTTGAACTTCGTCCATTTTTCGGGGAGTTGCGCATACTCTGCAAGAACCCCTCGCCGTCTACACGATTGGCAAAGAAAAAGGGCGAACTACCGAAAAGACGGGAGGTATAAAAGCGATGTTTAAGTTTTTGCATGCCGCAGACATTCACTTGGATAGTCCTATGCTTAAGCTGGAAAATTATGAAGGTGCACCGTTGGATGAGCTCCGTGGAGCGACCCGTCAAGCGTTTGAGAATCTGGTCCAACTTGCAGTAGCCGAAAAAGTTGATTTCGTGCTCATTGCCGGCGATCTATACGACGGTGACTGGAAGGACTACAATACGGGTCTTTACTTTGTGTCTCAAATGAGTAAGCTGAGGGAAGCTGAGATCCCGGTTTTCATCATCGCCGGTAATCACGACGCTGCAAGCAAGATCACTAAGACTCTTCGGCTTCCCGAAGGAGTCAATCTTTTTCCATCGAACAAACCTCACACATTTCACATTGAAAAAAAGAGTGTTGCGATCCATGGACAGAGCTTTTCATCTCCTTCTGTAAAAAAAGACCTGTCAGCAAAATACCCTCCACGCCTCAAAGACTGCTTTAACATTGGACTGTTGCACACCTGTCTCACAGGACGAGAGGGTCATGAGCCCTATGCGCCCTGCAAAATCGAGGATTTGCAATTAAAAGGATATGATTATTGGGCCTTGGGACATGTACACCAGAAAGAGGTCCTTTGTGAAGATCCACTGATTGTGTTCTCCGGGAACTCTCAGGGACGTCATGTTCGAGAGACGGGTCCCAAAGGATGCATGCTGGTTGAGGTTGATAATAAAGGTAGAGCAAAGGCACATTTCAGATCACTGGATGTGGCCCGCTGGTTTGTGGTTGAAATAGATGCTTCGCCTGCTGAGACAGGGTACGAGGTTCTTGACTTGGTTATTGGGCGTCTTGAGATGCTATTGGAAGAGAACGAAGGCCTGCCACTGGTTGCCCGAATTCAAATTTCAGGTGAGTCCAATGCTCATAATGACCTTGCTTCAGATATCGAGAGATGGACGAGCGAAATCCGGTCTGCCGCCTTGGACACAAGCGGTGGAAGGATTTGTATAGAGAAGGTTAAAGTGAAAACCACTATGCCTGTCGATATCCAATCTCTAAAAACAGCGGGTGGTCCTGTAGGCGAGCTCCTTCGATATATTGACGAGATTGGTGCTGATTCGGACCGACTTAAGGTTCTGAGTGGTGTGTTAGAAGACTTGGAGAGAAAACTGCCGCGGGAACTTAAAGAGGGAAGTGAAGTTTTAGCCCTGAGCGATCCGGTTTGGATAACCGAAATACTGGATCAAGTCCGGCCTATTCTTGTCCGCCGACTGTTAAAAAAGGAGGATACGAGATGAAGATCCTTAAATTAAATCTTCTCGCATTTGGGCCTTTCACCGAGGTCTTGATCGGTTTCGCTGAAGGTAAAGAAGGCCTGAACATCGTGTACGGGCCCAATGAGGCCGGAAAAAGCTCTGCGCTCCGGGCGCTTCGGCAGATGCTTTATGGCATCCCTGTTCGATCTCCTGACGATTTTATTCACCCTTACGCAAAAATGAGGATTGGGGGAGTATTGCAGCATAGTGATGGGACAGTGATAGAAGTTGTCCGGAGAAAAGGCAAGGTTAATACACTGCGCGGAAAGGATGATGAAAAACCTATCGAAGAAGCCTTTTTTCAGAAGTTCTTAGGTAACATAGATGATGATGTGTTTGCGACGATGTTTGGCATCGGACATGAAGATTTAGTGCGTGGAGGTCAAGAGATCATTGGGGGCGGCGGAGATGTGGGCCAAGCCCTGTTTGCTGCGGGAGCAGGAATTTCCGATCTTCGAAAGGTTCAAATAGACCTTCAAACAGAAGCTGATGCCATTTTTACGCCTTCAGCGTCAAAAAGGCCAATAAATGAGGCCATATCGGATTTCAGAGAAAATCAGAGAAACCTGAGAGAGGCGCAACTGCCTGGACAGGAATGGGAAAGGCATGACAAGGCCCTGATCGCAGCAATGAAGCGCAGGAATGAAGTGGATTTCGAATCGCAGGCGATACAGGCTGAAACGCATCGCCTGGAGCGGATCAGAGAGGGCCTCCCTTTGATATCCAGGCGCAAAGGGCTGCTCGATGAACTGGGGCTCTACTCCGGGGCTGTTCTTCTCCCAGAGGACTTCGGCGAAAGACGGAATCAGCTTCTCTCGGATTTGCGGATCATGGAGAACAAAAGAGACCACGCCCAGGACAATATCAAAGAGACTTCCAAAGGCATGGAGCAACTTGCCATCAATGAGGCGGTTTTGGATAAGGCAGATCTGATTGAAGCGTATTACAGAGAGCTGGGAAGTTATCAAAAAGCTGCCAAAGATAAGATTCAGATTCAAACACGTAGAGATATGTTATGGGGTGAGGCAAGGGAAATTCTTTCGGGGTTGAGGGATGACCTGACTTTGGAAGAGTCAGAGAAACTCAGACTGAAAAAGTCAGAGACTGTCAGGATACAAGAGCTGAGCACAGAATACGAACGCTTGATGACAAGGCTTGAAAACGGACAAGAGGGAGTTTTAAAACTTACACAACAAATAAAAGGGGTTCAGGAACAGATTGAAGGTTGTGAAACCCCCATCAACGTAGATGATCTTAAGGAGGCCATAGAACGGGCAACAAAATACGGTGCCCTTGAGGATCATTACGAGTCAGAGAACAAAGACATAGAAAGCATCTTTGAATTCCTGGAAACTGCACTTAGAAGACAGACACTCTTTCAGGGAACCCTGGAAGACCTCAACAAGTTGC
>JAIWDV010000282.1:0-2964 GCA_048632525.1 Bacteroidales bacterium
CGGCATGAAGGCCGCTATAAACGGCGTTCTCAACGTGAGCATCCTCGACGGGTGGTGGGATGAGGCATACTCCAGGGATAGTGGGTGGCGCATCGGCAATGGTGAAGAGTATGCGGATCCGGAGTATCAGGACTCTGTGGAAAGCCAGGCTCTTTATAATATACTGGAAAATGATGTGATCCCCTGTTTTTATGAAAGAAAGAACGGATCCTGTCCCGTCAGGTGGGTTAAGATGATGAAAGAGTCGATAAAGATGGCTATGCTGGGTTTTTGCAGCTTTCGGATGGTGAGCGAATACAATGAACGTTTTTATATTCCGGCGGCAAAACGGCTAAAGTCCCTGCTTGAAAACAATGCCGGAGAAGCGAAAAATCTGGCTGCTCAACGCGAACGGCTTAGCGCTAACTGGGATAGCATCCGAATTGAGCCTCCTGTAAGAGAGACGGACGGTCCTTTTCGAGCCGGAGAGACCTTTCGCGTGAATGTTAGCGTATATCTCGGAAAACTTGGTCCTGAAGAGGTGGAAGTCCAGCTCTTTTACGGAAAGCTGAAAGCTATAGACAAATTATCAGAGAGCCATACGGAAGAAATGACTATAAAGGAAGAGTCTGGAAATGGAAAGTACCTTTACACTTGCACCATAACCTGCAACGCTTCAGGCAGGTATGGTTTCACGGCCCGGGCAATACCGAGTGGAGATGACAGAATCAAATTTACTCCGGGACTCATCACATGGGCGCCGTGAGACATGGGATTGAGGGAAGGAGCAGATTTTGAAGACACCTCGTATTCTTATCGTGACTCCTGAAGTCACATATCTGCCGGATGGAATGGGTAATATCGCCAATCTTCTTTCCGCCAAGGCAGGAGGGCTTGCCGATGTTTCAGCGGCCCTGATCAGCGCCCTGTTCGAGCAGGGGGCCGACGTTCACGTGGCTCTTCCGGATTACCGTACCATATTCAGCAGAGGCGCTCCGGCACACCCTCCTCCCCTTATCATAAGGGAGCTGAACACCATCAGGAGTGGAATGCCTGACGAAAGGCTACACCTTGCCGAAGACAGAGCCTTTTTCTATATGGACAATATTTACTCTGATTATGGAAGAGAAAACATTAAGATATCTCTTGCTTTTCAGCGCGAGGTTATCAACAACATCGTCCCGCATGTGCAGCCGGATCTCATCCATTGCAACGACTGGATGACCGGCCTGATTCCGGCAATGGCAAGGCAGTTGGGTATTCCATGTCTTTTCACTGTCCATAACATTCATACCGTGAAAAGCCCCATGTCTCACATCGAATACGAAGGTATTGATGCTGCATCATTCTGGCGGCATCTTTTTTTCGAGCGCTTTCCATCCTCCTATGAGCAAATCAGAGAATCGGCCCCAGTGGATTTTCTTGCAAGCGGGATATTTGCCGCCCACTTTGTCAATACGGTAAGTCCAACCTTTCTGACGGAAATAGTTGAAAACCGGCACGATTTTGTGGAAAGACCCGTGCAGCAGGAGCTGGCCAACAAATACAATGCCGGATGTGCTGCCGGAATACTCAACGCTCCTGACCCGTCTTTCAATCCAGCTTCTGACAAAGCTCTGGTTTGCCGGTACGACGCAAAAGATCATGTTAAAGGAAAACTGGAAAACAAGCGATTTCTCCAGGAAAGATTAGGGCTTATTCAGGATGCAAGTGCGCCGATCTTCTTCTGGCCTTCCCGTCTTGACACTATTCAAAAGGGATGTCAGTTGTTAGCCGAAATCCTCTATGATGTTGTTTCCAGCTACTGGGAGCGGAATCTGCAAATCATATTTGTGGCTAATGGAAGTTTTCAGGAACATTTCAAACAGATAGTGCAGTTCCATAAGTTATACAACCGTGTGGCAATATGCGACTTTGACGAACAAATAGCCCGTCTGGCCTTTGCTGCTTCAGATTTTATATTAATGCCTTCACGTTTTGAACCGTGCGGTCTTCCTCAAATGACAGGCCCAATCTACGGGTCACTTCCTGTGGCTCACGATACAGGAGGAATACATGATACGATCATTCACATGGATGTAAACAGCAATAAAGGCAACGGCTTCCTTTTCACGACCTTTGACTCAAATGGTCTGCTCTGGGCCATCAAAGAGGCCATGCGTTTTTATGATCTGCCTCAAAAAGTAAAGAAGCAGCAGATTGAGCGTATAATGACACAGAGCGCTGCCACATTCAATCATGCTGTTACAGCGCGCAGGTATATTGATCTTTACGAAAAGATGTTAAAGCGTCCGTTGGTTTAACTGTAGGGGCAGCCCGATTACAAATTGATTACGCAATGCTGGGCTTTAATCCGGAGAATTAACGTGACAACAGACAAAAAATCCGTCTTTAGCGGAATAGATGATCTATTGCAGAGACTTCTGGAGAACGATCCATTTCTGCAGCCGTATGAGGAAGCCCTTAAACGGCGGATAGTAAATATCCACGAGATGGAAAACAGACTTACCCGGGGGAAAATAAGCCTGGCTGAGTTTGCCGCAGGCCATGAATACTTTGGACTGCATTTCTTCGATGGTGAATGGATCTTTCGGGAATGGGCGCCTAATGCCACCGCAGTCTATCTGGTAGGAGATATGACAGGCTGGCTGGAAAAAGAGGCATTTGCCCTGGATCGGATCAAAAGAGATGGTGTATGGGAAATCCGGATGCCTGAAGGGACGTTGAAGCACGGAGATCTCTATCGGCTTCGTATCCATTGGCATGGCGGGGAAGGTGATCGTATTCCGGCGTATGCGCGACGCGTGGTGCAGGATCCTGAAACATTGATTTTTAATGCCCAGGTCTGGTTTCCTTCATCCACCTATAAATGGCAATGCAATGATTTTCCGTGTCCATCCGGCGCTCTGTTTATATATGAAGCACACGTCGGCATGGCCCAGGAAGAGGAAAAAATCGGTTCATACCGTGAATTTACCAGGCATA
>JAIWDV010000283.1:0-2956 GCA_048632525.1 Bacteroidales bacterium
GATGTCCCCCAGATCCTGTAGAAAAAGTTCTTTTGAAAGTGTTGGCATTTCCCGGCAGCGCCGATTTTTAAATCAGCATCCGGGAGTTCCATTCCAGCTTCAGTTGCCGTTATATTTTCAAACTCAGCCTACCATAACCTTTGTTATTTGGGGTACTACCAACTTGGCATCAACGGGAAGGAATTGGCCCGGTATTTCGGTATATCCCGGCCTTCAGTCTCGCAGGCCATCAAGCGAGGTGAAAAATTTGCAAAAGAGAATGATGTTAAGCTATTAAACTAACTCCGTCCCCCACGTCCCCCAGTTTTCCAAGGGGCGGCTGTTAGATTCAGAGTGCAAAAGCCCAAGCGGAATCGTTTCAAAAACGCTCAGCTCGAATATTTCACTTATAGAACGGCCTTGCCAGGTATGGTACACAGGGATATCCATTAAACCGGCAAGAGTCGGTGCAGTGTCGATAATATTTACCTTGTATGTAATTATGTGTTTTTGTCTCACTCCAGGACCAACCGCAATCCATGGGACAGTCATTACCTCCGGCGTATTTTCCAGATGATGATTGTTG
This sequence comes from Bacteroidales bacterium, assembly GCA_048632525.1. Taxonomy (GTDB): domain Bacteria; phylum Desulfobacterota; class DSM-4660; order Desulfatiglandales; family Desulfatiglandaceae; genus 4484-190-2. Next base: position 566 of record JAIWDV010000283.1, read on the forward strand.
ATGCCACCATGATCACTGTGCAGGATGATATTGTAACAGTCAGACAGGTTCGCTCTTTCCAGCTCATTTAAGATGATGCCAAGCGCTGTATCCGCCGTCTCGATCGCATCAAGGTACTCCATTGACATGAACCCTGACCTGTGTCCGGCGATATCGGTTCCTTCGAGATAAATAAAACAAAAGTCGGGGCGGCAGGAATTCAGATAACCGGCGGCAGCCTGTGCAACCTTAAGGTCGAGATTTTCCGCTGAGCCGCTGTTAATGAAATATGTGTGGTCGAGAGAACCGGGCGCTGAAAGATTTCTAAAGTGCTCCCAAGAGTAAAAGGCTGCGGTCTTTTTGCCGTAATCTTTTGCCACATCTATGATGCTTCTTGCTGTGGACGACGGTTGAGGAGAACCGGTATTGGTAAGCACGTTATGTTCCAGAGGCAGCATAGACGTAAAGATGCTGAAATGGACCGGCAGGGTAATAGAGGGAGTCACTGTCCGGGCGTTCAAGGTGTGCGAGCCGTTTTCGATCATATGATCAATGCTTGGCGTTTTTGCCTGCTCCAACCCGTCGGGACGGCATCCGTCAATAATCACCAGAATAGTTTTATTCATTTCCTTCCCCCTTTACTAAAATGGTTTTTGCAATGTCTCATTTTTTTATACTTAACCAAATCAATATTTGATTTTTATGAGACAAAGGTTAATTTTTTGTACAATATGGATGCAATTTATTTGACAGATAGTCATCAGTTTTACCTAAAAGCTTGATGTTTTCTTTTTAGGGGACAGTGTTTCGGTTGGTTGCAGGCGAAGGATTTGGCAGGATCGGGATGAAATACTTTCCCATTTTGGCTTAAAGAAGCGGGAAGCTGTGAGGCGGTACCGGGAGTTCATTGAAGATGGTTTCAATATGGGGAGACGTGAAGATTTGACCGGTGGTGGTCTGAGACGAAGCGCAGGTGGCTGGGAAGGTGTTTTGGAAGGAATTGGCCCGGTATTTCGGTATATCCCGGCCTTCAGTCTCGCAAGCCATCAAGCGAGGTGAAAAATTTGCAAAAGAGAATGATGTTAAACTATTAAGCTAACTCCGCAGATCCCGCATTCCGTTCAACCGAGTACGGTAGGTGGCAAGGCTGGATAAGGGGTGCGTTGATCCACGCATCTGTAACCTCATCCTTCGGAGCGCCTATACGTTATTACCTGAGGCAGGAGCCTAGTGCGTTAGTAGCTTATGCACAGATCTGTGCGGGGGGTGCGGGGCAACCCGCATTCCTACCGTGACGCAATTCCCTATTGCCTTCGGCTTGCACTTTCGTTACCATAACCTCATGGTTTTGGGGTTCATGTACAGAAGACCTTAACCTCATAGATTCATGTCCGTGCCGGATGCACAGAAAGGAAGGAACCATGGAAACCAGTGAATCCTTGCTTAAAAAAGCATTGGTCTTAAGACCGCAAGATCGATTCTTGTTGATCGATGGACTTGTTCGTAGTCTTGATGAGCCAAATAATGAGATTGACGCGATCTGGGCTGACGAGGCTGAGAAACGATTAAGAGCACATAGGGAGGGAAAAACACAAGGAGTCCCATTCAACGACGTTTTTGGCGAAGAACTGTAAGAAGTGAAAATTATTTTTGATAAACTCGCCCAAGTAGAATTGGACGACGCATCAGAATACTACGAACTTGAAGTACCACGTTTGGGCTCACGATTTAGAGAGGAGGTCAAGCGTGGAATCCGCATAATTCGTGAATATCCCGATGCCTGGGCCAAAGAAAAAGACGATGTGAGAAGGTACCTCCTTCACAAATTCCCCTACAAGATACTCTATTCAATTGAAGAAAATTACATTTATATTATCGCGATTGCACATTGTCATAGGCGCCCAGATTACTGGATCGACCGTATTTTAGGAAAATCCTAATCGGGTAAGAGGAGGCTTTTTTCTCTCCTCCCCGCTTATACACAACGAGAAAATAGTTGCATCCAATAGCGGTTGCTGCTCGTGCATCTTGTCTCATACGACATCTTTTGCCCAGAGGGAATCCAACATAGTAGAAGGGCACCTCATGGCCGACCATGTACACATGTTCCTACCAAAGTTCCGTGACGGCTAGAACTATTTTTCACCGTCTAAACCTTTGAACCGGGAACCTGTGAACCCATGAACGGTTACCGTATTTTTATGCTTAGGCAAGCCAGGCTGGATGCCCACAGAGTTTTAAGTTCAGGAGCGAGTATGCGAAGAAGAAAATATCAATTCACATGAGCTGCGGATGGGTAGTCGTCGAAGGCGCATTTCTCAGGTTAGGGCACAGATAGTACATCAATTGGTAGAGAATTTTGGAATTCCACTGGCGGAAGTAGCCCGCCAAGTGGGAGTTTCCACGTCTGCT
>JAIWDV010000284.1:0-2949 GCA_048632525.1 Bacteroidales bacterium
TGTGCCGGAGGATAGAGATAAGCCGTAATTAAATACGGCTCATTTTGTTGTTTTCTGAAAATTCAGGTAGTTGTGCGGCCGGGCAAGGTCGCATATTTTAGCGGGTGCGAATCCCGCCCCGGAAGGCTGGCCAGTCACCGGGTAGCGAGTCCTTGGATCGACGGGAGCAATCCCCGAGATTAAGCGTAGGACAGCAAGACGATAGGCCGTAAGCCGTAAGGTTGAAGGGATTGAGCCTCGAAAGGATTAGTCGAGAGGGACGACGTTGTAACTATGACGGAAGTCAACATGTCCGCTGGCGAATGGCAAGTCAGTGGCGCCTCTCCGGGGTCTGAGACCATGGCATTTCGGACATTGCGAATATGCGGCAACCCGGGAGATCCACTGCTCTCTTGCTGCAAAGCGAGTATGCCGGACAACCGATAATAAAGGGAGGAAGGCAAATGGGGCAGGGGAAGTCGGATGACGTCGTAGTACCAATGAAGGCGGGTAATTCCGCTGGAGGAAAGGACGTCACATGAGTAACAGTGTTGTGAGGACACATCATCTATGCTCAGCAATAGAGAAATGGTGGCAACGAAACTGCAACGCATAGCGGAGAAGGCCCGCAGAGAATCCGGATGTAGGTTCACCAGTCTGTTTCATCTGATGAACGTTGAGATGCTGCGGGAATGTTTTCGGCAGTTGCGCAAAGACGCGGCGGCCGGCATTGATAAGGTTACCAAGAAAGAATATGGAGCGAATCTGGAAAAGAACTTGACGGCTCTAGTCGAGAAGTTGCACCGGATGTCCTATATCCCGCTGCCGGTACGCAGGGTATATATTCCCAAACCGGGAAGTAGCAAGGAACGTCCCTTGGGCATACCCGCTCTTGAGGACAAACTTGTGCAGGCAGGGCTGGCGCGGATACTTTCGGCGATCTATGAGCAGGATTTCATAGACGATTCGTACGGATTCCGTCCGGGTCGGGGTTGTCATGACGCTCTGCGGGCATTGAGTGACGAGGTCGAAGGAGGCCGAATTCACTATATCGTGGATGCAGACATCAAAGGGTTTTTTGATAATGTGGATCACGAGTGGCTGATGAAATTTCTCGGACACCGAATAGTGGATAAGCGAGTGCTGCGTTATGTGAAGCGGTTTCTCAAGGCGGGTATAATGGAAGAGGGCGCAGTGAGCGCCAGTGACAAAGGAACACCCCAGGGTGGGATCGTGTCACCGATTCTCGCCAACATCTATCTGCATTACAGCCTTGACCTTTGGTTTACACGGGTGTTTCAAAAGGGCTGTTACGGCCAAAGCCGTATGATCCGTTATGCCGACGACTTTGTTGTATGTTTTCAGCGTGAAGTCGACGCAATACGGTTTCGCCACGAGCTTGATGAGCGACTTTTCAGATTTGGCCTTGAGATATCCCCGGAAAAGACCAAGACCATCGAATTTGGTTCTTTTGCGGAAGCCAAGGCAAAGAAGCGTGGTGGCAAGGCGGCAACCTTCGATTTTCTCGGATTTACACACTACTGTAGTCGGTCAAGAAACGGCAGGCATTTTCGGATGAAGCGGGTAACTTCGCATAAGAAGTTCACAGCCAAAATTCGGATGTTCCGGGACTGGCTTAAAGCCAGTCGAACCCTGCCGACCGATGAGTTTATGGAGAAAGTAGCCTCAAAATTACGGGGACACTTTGCCTATTATGGAGTAACGGACAACTCAAGAGGCATCAGTCGTTTTGCCTACGAGATTCGATGTCTGTTGTTCAAATGGCTCAACAGACGAGGAAAACGTGGGTGCATGAATTGGGAAAAGTTTAATCTCTTTCTCAAGAAGTTTCCATTGCCCCGTCCACGTATAATGGTAAACCTTTTTCGCTTAATCGTGAAGTGTACTCATGAGGAGCCGTGTGCGTGAATAGCGCAAGCACGGTTCTGGGAGGGGCCGGGGCCAACAAGTACCCACGGTGATGTGATCTTATGATATGTAGTAGCCGCGTGCGGCGAGGCGTAGTCTAAGACGTTTCACGATCTGGTTGCTTGAAGAAACCGGTCTACTCGACAATTGGCCGAATTGGCCGAATGAATCCAAGAAGCATCGATAAAAAGCAAGCACAAGAACTTATCAAAGAAACCTTTGAAAGCCCTTTTGATAAAAGCGGTTTTACCAACTTCATCAAAAACCTTCTTAACAGGATTGATGAAGATTCATTTACCTATCAAGGGCAATTCATACCTGATTCATATAAGCCTTTTATTAGCAAATACATAAGAGTAGGCAAATTTAATGATGGTGAAAATAGAATTGATATTCTAATTGTATGCCTGAATAAAAACACATCAATAGAACGTGCCCGCACCATGCAAAGAAATTTTATTGCAGGATACTTGCAGGGCAAATATGGAAGTACAAATGAAAAAAATGCAGCCTTGGTTGCCTTTGTATCTCTTGATAAAGCAGATTGGCGTTTTTCTTTAGTTAAATTGGATTATTTGTTTAAACAAAGAAAAGATGGAATTCCCAAAGCTATAGAAGAATTTACTCCTGCCCGGCGCTGGTCGTTTCTGGTGGGCGCCAACGAAAAAAGTCATACTGCCCAAAGCCAGATGGTAAAAATATTAGCGGATGACGAACATGACCCCACTCTTGCGGAACTGGAGCAAGCCTTTGATATTGAAACCGTTACCAAAGAGTTTTTCCTCAAATACCGTGAACTTTTTCTGCGCACCAAAGAAGAGCTGGACAGAATTGTTAAAAAAGATCCGAAAATCAAGGCCGATTTTGAGGACAATGGTGTTGATACTGTAAATTTTGCCAAGAAACTGCTGGGCCAGATTGTCTTCCTTTATTTCCTGCAGAAGAAAGGCTGGTTCGGCGTGGGCCGAGATGATGACTGGGGCACAGGCTCAAAACATTTTTTACGGGAACTGTTTGAGAAAAAGCATGCTGATTATAACA
>JAIWDV010000285.1:0-2942 GCA_048632525.1 Bacteroidales bacterium
TTTCTGGTACTTATACAATATTTACAGGATATTGATACGTTTTGAATTTGGGATTTATGTCATTCGTATTTGTTTCGGATTTCGGATTTCGAGCTTCGAATTTTCAGAAAATCAAATAAGCAAATAAACTCTATTCATTCAACGTGTTATCTCTTTAAATGACTTAGCCCTGGGAGGGGCATTATGAGAATAGCCTTCTTAATGGATAGCCTGAAGTCAATCAACCCGGTGAATGAGACCACCAGTTATTTGATGTACGAGTGCAACCAGAGGGGGCATACGGTCTATTTTCTCGAACCCCATGATGTTTACATCCGCAAGGATGAGGTTGTGGCAAGAATGCGCAACATCACGGTGCCACCCGACCTCTCAATGAAAAAATACTGGCGCGCTCTAATAAGCTGCACAAAAAAAGAGGAGCTTATTTTTGAAACCGTTACCGATCTTGACGCACTATTTCTCAGGAAGGACCCGCCTTTGATATACCAGACCATGGAATTCCTGGCGCCGGTAAACGATCAGGTGTTCATGATAAACAGCACCACAGGGCAGATTCTCGGCAACAGCAAGCTTTACACCCTCAACTTCCCTGAAATCATACCGGAGACCCATGTTTCCAGAGATCCGTCCCGTCTCAGGAAGATTATTGATGATTTCGGAGGCGCCATGGTGGTGAAACCTTTACAGAGATTCGGCGGTGAAGGGGTAATTAAGGTCAGCATTCAGGATCGTGATAACCTGAATTCACTGATTAATTATTATGTAAGGGCATATCAATCCTACCCGGAGAGAGAGCCGATCATGGTTCAGGAATACATAGATGTGGTCCAGAAGGAGGGGGATGTAAGGATCCTTCTTCTGAACGGGGAGATCCTCGGGGCCATGAGAAGAAAACCCCTTGAAGGGGACTTTAGGACTAACATTCATGCCGGTGCCAGGGCATATAAACATGATATAACCGCAAAGGAGAGAGAAATCTGTGCCACTATCAAAGACAGGCTGGTTGAAGACGGACTCTATTTTGTTGGTGTCGATGTATTGGGAGACAAATTGGTAGAGGTCAATTGCGTCAGCCCCGGGGGTATTCCTCGCATAAACCGGCTGAATAATGTAAAGCTTGAAGCCAACGTAGTTGATTTCATTGAACAGAAGGTAAGGGAACGCCAAAGGAAAAAGGAGTAAAAGTTATGAGACTGATCTGTTTTGGAAAAAAACCCTTCTTTAAAGTGATCTGTTTTTTCGTGTTTACCCTGATTTGTATTATCAGTTCAGGGTTTTCAGGCTCCAGGGCCAATGCCGCTCATATCCTCAAAATCGGCCTGATGGATGAACCCAAGACACTCAATATCTGGCTGGCAAGCGACAAATGGTCCGGCAGGGTCCTCTCACTTATGTATCAGCGCCTTTATATACGGGATCCCGACACATTGGAGCTTATCCCGTGGCTGGCTGAAAAAGACCCTGTCTATGATGAATCGACTGTTTCATATACCGTAAAACTAAGACAGGCCAAATGGTCAGACGGCTCCGAGTTTACCTCCGAGGACGTGGCGTTTACCGGACGACTCATAAAAGAATTCAAGGTGCCCAGATATCGAGCCAGGTGGAAATTCATAAAAAGGATCGAAACTCCCGATAAACGCACGGTTATATTCTATCTTGAGAAACCGATGGCTGTTTTTACGACACGAACGCTGACTTCACCTATCGTGCAAAAAAAGGAGTGGGCGCAGATTGTTGAAAAGGCCAGGAACAGCGAAAAGCCTCTCATCACATTACAAAATCACAAGATAAAAAAGCCGGTGGGAACCGGCCCTTTTGTCTTGAAGGAATGGCGTCAGGGGGCATTCCTTTTTGTCCAGAAAAACAAGCACTTCTTCGGGACCGGTCAAAAGATATGCGGCCGGATGCTGGGCCCTAACATTGATGGGATTATTTTCAAGTTTTTCGGGACATCCGATGCCGCCGTCCTTGCCCTGAAAAAAGGGACTATGGACATGTTCTGGTGTGGCATTCAGCCGGGATATCTCGAAGACCTTGAAAAGGAGCCTGGAATAAGGCTGTTTTCTAACGAAAGAAGTGCCCTTTACTACTGGGGCTTCAATCTCAGAAAACTGCCTTTTAGCGACGTGAACCTCAGATGGGCAATTGCTATACTCATTGACAAGGACTTTATAATTACTCGAATTGTTCAAGGGCACGCGACCCGGATGGATTCTGTCATACCACCCGGCAACAAGTTCTGGCTATGTACTGATTTGCCCCGGTACGGTGAAGGGCTTACCAGGGAGGAGAGGATCAAAAAGGCCTATGAGATTCTAAAAAAGGCAGGGTATACCTGGAAAGTGCCGCCCGTTAATGAGGCAGGGAAGTTGGTCAAGGGCAAGGGAATCCGGCTCCCAAACGGAGAACCAATGAAAAAATTCACCATCTTAACTCCGCCCGCTGACTATGATCCCCTCCGGGCCATGAGCGGGATGATTATTCAGGAATGGCTCAAAGAGATAGGCATTCCTGTCTCTGCCAAGCCCATGGCCTTCGGATCTCTGATCCAGAAGGTCAAGTACCAGCATGATTTTGATGCATTTATCCTGGCTTACGGAAGGCTGGATATTGATCCTGACTGGATGAGAAAGTTTTTCCATTCAGGACAGGACAAAAAACGTGGTGGCAACAAAGCCGGGTATCATAATCTTGATTTTGACAGGATTGCTGATGAATCTGCTGCCGCCATGGATAAGGAGAAGCGGCAGAACTTGATCCGGGAAATGCAAAGGATTATTTTACGCGATGTGCCCTACATCCCTCTCTACACCCCGGATTTGATTGAGGCTGTGCGAGAGGATAAATTCACCGGGTGGGTGGAAACGCTTGAAGGAATCGGAAATCTCTGGTCTTTTTGCGAGCTTAAACCAAAATGAGGTAACTTCTCAATAAGTTCG
>JAIWDV010000286.1:0-2937 GCA_048632525.1 Bacteroidales bacterium
GAATTGGCGGAGGAAGTAAACAAACGGAAAGAAACCATTATGATGACATTGCGACAATTTTCTGCGGAACCATCCACAATTCCCACCATTACCAGTTGGTATCTGGCCGATTTGAGTAAAGCACAGGGCAAGCAGGAATTGTTCACTCATCAATCGCCTCAAAAACTCAGGATTCTTCGCGAGCATGCCTTGATTGAGAGCGCTATTTCTTCGAACCGCATTGAAGGTATAAATGTTGACCAGTCCCGGATTAATACCCTTATTTTGGGAAAACCGCTTTTGAAGGACAGGGATGAAGAGGAGGTTCGAGGCTACCGTGACGCTTTGCGGCTCATCCATGAAAAGGCTGGGGAAATTCCCGTTTCAGAGGAAACTATCCTGAAATTTCATAAACTTTCGCGAGGACAAATATGGGATGCCGGCAAGTATAAGGAAAAGAACATTGACATCATCCAGAAATATCCTGATGGCCGCCGGCGGGTGCGTTTTGAAACTGTTCCTGCAGATCAAACGCCTCAAGCTATGAGCGAAATGATTGAACTCTGGTCTCGTGGACTTCAAGAACGATGGGCTCACCCTTTTATCCTGCTGGCTGCCTTGAATCTCGATTTCCTGTGCATTCATCCCTTCCGCGATGGCAATGGCCGAGTCTCACGGCTTCTTTTGCTGCTGACCTGTTACCATTCAGAACTTGAAGTCGGCCGCTATATAAGCATGGAACGGCTGATTGAACAAAACAAAGAACGTTATTATGAAACGCTGGAGCAAAGCTCGCAGGGCTGGCATGAAGGCAAGCACGATCCATGGCCATTCATCAATTACCTTCTCTACATTCTCAAAAACGCTTATCGTGAATTTGAAGATCGCGTCGATCACCTGAAAAGTCCACGCGGAGCCAAAACAGAGCAGGTTGAGGCAGCGGTTGAGGCATTTTCCGGAAGATTCACGCTGTATGAACTTGAACACGCGTGCATGGGGGTTAGCCGGGATATGGTGCGAAAAGTGCTAAGGGATTTACAAAAGGACGGATTCGTGGAATGCCTTGGCCGTGGTCCGGGAGCGGTCTGGCAGAAAAGGGGTAATACCCTTAAAAAGAGGTAATAAAGAGGGTAATAAGGCGTATGGCTCAATCACCTGATGAAAAAACATATGTGGAAATCCCCTTTATCGAGCAATTAAAGGTAATGGGCTGGGACCATATTGAGGGTGATATTGATGTGCCGTATCTCACCGAACGGGAGAGTTTCCGCGATGTCTTGCTGGCTGATAGATTGCGCAAGGCGGTTAAAAGAATCAATCTTGATGATAACGGAAATCCCTGGCTTGATGATGACCGTGTCAATCAGGTGGTCAGCGCCTTAGAGCGAATCAGCGCGCCGAAACTGATGGAAGCAAATAAGAAAGCCTTTGATCTCAAGCCTTTCCAACGTAGAAATGGCGATCGAACGCGTGGCCACACGGGTAGCACAAGGTGGTCACTATGTGCCGGAAGCGATCATCAAAAGGAGATTTGAGGCTGGTATACGCAATTTTAATAAAATCTACAAAGGTCTGGTTGATGCCTGGACGCTTTATGATAATTCAGGGGAAGCGCCTAACATGCTTGAACAAGGAGGCAAAGCATGACCGAAGAAAAACAAAAAGTAACAGACGTCGATCTGGAAAAAGTAGAGGTAGCACTGCGTCGGGCAGCGCTTCGAGCACGGGAAGTCGCCCGCCAGACAGGCACGCCTCTGGTAGTGTACAAGAACGGACGAATAGTCAAAGAACTGGTTGAACAGAAGAGCAAATGAGTATTGTTAATGAAGCCGCAAAGATCGTTCTTAGCTCCCCACAAACTGTTTTACAAACAATCCATGAATTTCTCTGCGAAGAACTCCACCAGTTTTTTTGTTGAAATATTTGCCTTTTTATTCTTTAATAAATCAATTTTACCCTGATCAGTGTTCTTTATTCCATAAAAAATGGATACTGCGTGAAACGCTTGCTTCTGTTGTTGCTCGGCGCGAAGCGCCTCACAACCTTTAAGGATTGAGACGCACAACTTCAAGCGAGCTTGCCACCGTGCTTGCGGCTGATCCGCGGCGATTCGATCACAAAATTAAAGATACAGTATAGGATGCTCAAAAATGACTTTAGATGAAATAAAAAAACTTGTTATACCCGCCTGTAAAACATTTAACGTAGAACGACTGGGTATTTTTGGTTCATATGCCAGGGGAGACACGAGTAGATCAAGTGATATTGATTTCATCGTTGAGTTTATTGACCCTAACCATAAGCCATCAAAGAGATTCTTTGGTCTACTCCATCTTTTTGAAGACAAATTTCGCTGCGAAATCGATATGGTAACGCCCGATGGAATTAGAAATCCTTATTTTCGAGACAGAGTAATGAGAGAAAGGATTGATTTATATGAAGGATGAAATCCTGAAGCATCTTTTAAGAATGCGGGACAAGTAAATCATGCTTAAAAGATAGTTATTTACTTGCTTATGAATGTCCCGGACAGTCAATACCTCCTTAGAAAAATTGAACAAATCTATAACAGACAACATGGAAGAAAAATGGTAGTTTCCGAAAAATCTTTTGGAGTTAGAAAACAAACAGCAATTGCAGAGGCAATTACGAGAGTTACTATTGCGCCAACTCCTTCTTCAAAAGATGTTTATCCCCCGGCATCGACAGTTAAGGGCGCAGAACAGTCTCATAAAGAAAAAGTCATAAGAAGGTTGGTTAGAAAATATTTCAAAATAGAAAAAGTTGAAATGGGCGCAGAAACTGAAATAAAAGGTACTACGCTTTATATAAGACAAGATCTTTGCAAAGATGCCATTGAAAGTGAGGATCTAGTTGCAGACATGAAACTAGATATTATAACTCCTGATAGATATAGTGAATATAGTGAAACAATAATAGATGTTCAGCCTATAGCTG
>JAIWDV010000287.1:0-2932 GCA_048632525.1 Bacteroidales bacterium
TAAGGGAGATTCTGACCTCGAAATAGGATTTGTTTTCACTTACTTTTTCGCTCTTCTTTTTCCCTGGCCTGACCAATAACGGATCGGTCCGACATCAATATGGATGAACCTATAACGAGGGTAATACCCAACCCCGCCGCCTTTTAAGTTGAACGCCACTCGACGCAACGAGGAAAGGCGGCACCCGGGCAAACGGATATCTGCAGCTTTTCCTTGTATGTGGAGGCTTTTCTTGGCCGCTCCTTTACCGCGCTTGCGTAAAAGTGCGTTTGTTCTGCTGCTGCGATAGCCGGAGATGATATGGAAAGGTTCTTGGGTTTTCAGTTCCGTACCAATTGCATAAAGCAAATCCAGAAGCCGCGTATTAATCTGTTTTATTTCACCAGTCCGTCGATCACGCATGATATGGTTTATGTCACTCAAAGCCTTTTCCAGATACCTTCCATTGGACCAGTAAGTGGTATGCAGGGATTCTCTTGTATTGGGGTTGTAAAGCGAAAGAGATCTTTCTGGTGATATACAATCACGAATAGCACCGAGAACCGGGTTAGGCGATAAGCTCGCTAAACCAGAAAAAAAGACCACTCCGATAAAACTCCGTCGAGTCAGTTCTACCCTGCATATGCCAGGAGTATTGTTAAAAAAAGACATTTCGCAATTCCTGAATCCCTATCATGCGTTCCGCGGGACTAAATCCATATTACCAAAATTTTTTACATGGGCATCAAATATAAGTCAAGACAAAATTAGCCTTCAGAATAGAATCGAAATCGATAAATCTAACCTTTTAAAGCTACCTTCTTTTTTGAGTTATTTTTAAGGATCCTTTCTTTCCCTGTTGCAGCTACATGCTTCATTTCAACAAGAAGTGCCATAAGGATGGACATATTTCTATCGAGTTTGTCTATCCGCTTCTCGACATCAGTTGCATCATGTTTACCTTTCTTAAATGCATTTGTGTCGCTCGCAACACGAATAGGTCTATTTTTACCAAGGTCGATCACTTTCTTTTCAGATTCTACTGATATGCTCTCTTTAAGTTTATCTATTTCATCCTTGACAAGAACCGGAATACTTGTTTTCAGTTGAAGTAATTCCTTTTCAATACTAATGGATATATTTTTTTTCAGTTTAATCAATTCGTTTTCAATAACGACCGATATATCACTCTTCATCCAGGCCATTTCATCATCCACATGACGCGAGATGCCTTTTTTCAGTTTAAGGTTCTGGTTACGCCTTCTAAACTGAAAAAACCGCACCAAAAGTGCCACGATTGCCACAAAAACGAGAAAGCCAAATAGAGCAATCGCAAAAGGATGAGATATATATTGAAATATTTGGTCTCTCATTTCAAAATCCTATAATTTTATAAGGCATTGAGCATCTGAGTGTGGTTGGCGGCATATATGCCAACAATCCTTGTTATAGAAGCAAAACAAAATCGAGCAATTTACCAAAGGTCAGTTAAAGTGATAAGCGAGTGAAGTGAGAAGAAATTGCTTTTTTGTGGAAGGAGCATATGGAAATTTCCCTTGTGAGTCAAGGGAAAAAACCACAACATATGTGGTATAAGCCTGGATTTTGGTGCATGGTGAGCAATCAGGTATCACATCTTGAATTGTGAGTAAAATCAATGGGAACGGATAACTCTGACCGCAAGGCCCAGCTCTTCATGATTCAGCTTCAAAGGGAAATATTGACAAAAACTGTCGAATGGGAATAGTTATTTTCAAAGCAGGCTTGCCGCTTTCAACGCGGTCCTAAATGCCGATTTTCCTTGACTTGCCTTTTATTTTATTTAATTATCATAGGATGAATACATTTGCTCAATATCCTGTGGATAAAACCCTTACGGGTAAACTCCGGGTCAGGAATTTAGGCGTAAGCCTTTTATTCTACGGATGAATTGATCCTTCACCAATAATCACTGTCTAAAGGCTTAAATAGTGCCCGCATAGAACCAGGGAGGACTTAAAGTCATTACCCGGTTTTAGCTTTATTGTTAATAACATGTACACCTTAACACTACAAATTAGAGACTCTTCAAAATGACCAGTAAAACAAAATTAGAATCTTATGTAGAAGTACAATTTGGCACGGATCTATACGGGTTTATTAAGCAGAAGGCCCAGGTCGACGGACTTTATGATTATGAAATTGCCTCTCTCCTCGAGGTGAGTGACTCGATGATCACAAAGCTGAGAAACGCCTATGGAATTAAAAGAGTAAACGGATTCTCAAGGCGGTTTGACCGCAAGTATGGTAAGGGCTCAGTAGAGAGATTTAAGAAAATGGTAGAAAACCCGGACAGTACCCTGGCCGAGACAGGCAGACACTTTGGGTTTACCAAAGAATATGCCAGGCAGGTCTACAAAAGGATTTACGGCTCTGCTTATACTGAAGCTTTCAAAAAAAAACGGCTGGTAAAAAAGAAGAAGGGGCTTACCGGGAGAACAAAGCGACCCAAACAGTTTGGAGACCAAACGGAAGTCAGAAAAAAAATAGAATCCATGGGGCTTGCCGAGGAACCTATTTTGGCACAGATTATGACAACCAGGGAAGTGGCAGAATATTTAAAGCTCCATGAGATCACTATCATCAATCACGCCGCAAAAGGTATAATCCCTGGAATTAAGATCGGTAGTCGCTGGCGATTCTACAAGCAAGCCATTGATAAGTGGATAAGCGGGGGCCAAAAGAAACCCACCCAAAAATCAAAGAAAATATCCACAAGTGTTACTGACTCAAAAATTATCAAGAAAAGCAGAAAAGGTATCAGGAGTACCACATTGAAAAAGAAGTCAGAGATCAAGGATGACAACCAGCGTCCTGTTATCTACAAGCTGAGAAAGAAAGGGGAAACTAAAAGTCAGCACAAGGGGACCCATAAGAAAACGTGACCTATCAATCTCGAAATCTGAAACCCTAA
>JAIWDV010000288.1:0-2521 GCA_048632525.1 Bacteroidales bacterium
TGAAAAAAATATTCATATATTACAGTACAATGCTCATCATCCTGCTGTGTGTTGCAAATGCGGGCACCGTGGGCCTTGCCCTCGAACAAGAGCAGGGTTTTTGCAATCGACTCCTTGATGTACGGATTACCGGAGACAAACTTTCGCTTCATGCTGATCAGGCTCCCCTGCAAAGCATTTTGCAGCGCATGGCCGATCTTGGCATAAAAATACGCATTGACCCACAACTTAACCCAAAAATATCAGCATCATTTAAAGATCGGGACATACAAGAAGGTCTCGACTCGATCCTCAAATCCTTTAGCTATGTTCTGATCTGGGAATCTATCGAGGTACCAGCCGGTCCCATTGTCAAGCTGGCTGAAATCCAGGTCTTCAAGCCAGGCAATAAAGGACTTATGAAACCTCTCGGCACGAGATCGGGCCTGACTATTGTAAGAAATCCCGGAGATGGATCGTTATATGTTCAGGATGAGATCCTTCTGAGACTCATGCCGGAAATGAACCTTCCGGAATTCAAAAGACTTCTGAGGCAAATCGGCGGAAGAGTAATGGCCGGAAATGCTGCTATGGGAATTTATAAAATTCGCCTTCCTGAAAACTCCGATATTACTTCTCTCGTGGAACAGATCACAAAGCATCCCGGGATCGCAAAAGCTGAACCTAACTATGCCTATCCAATCTCCGTGCCCTCCAAAATCTCCGCTCCAAACATACCCACCTCCGACTCTTACAATATTCCTGAGCCACGGGGCGCGGCGCCGGTTGCTATTCTCGATACCGGCCTGATTCCTGATTCCGGTCTGGAAGATTTTGTCCTGGCCTCACTTGATGCTTTGAACCCTGATGAATTTATTTCAGATCCCTTTGGTCATGGAACACAGATGGCTTTAATCGCTGCCGGGGTTGTCAAACCTTACGGAGTCAAAACAGATTCCGAGACTCAAATTCCCATAATTCCCATCAGAACTTTTGACGATAATGGTTTTACATCAAATTTTAACATAATGGAAAGTATTGATTTTGCCTTAAACAATGGCGCACGTGTAATGAGTTTAAGCTGGGGATCAGAAACCAGAAGCGATTTTCTGGAAAATGCTCTTGATTACGCAAGTTCAAAGAATCTCATTATTGTCGCAGCCGCCGGAAATGAACCGACAGGAAAACCATTCTATCCTGCCGCCTATTCATCTGTTATTGGCGTAAGTGCGCTTGAACCGGGCGGTAAAGCCTGGGAAAATTCAAATTATGGAAGTTTCGTGATGCTGTATGCTCCCGGATTCGCTACATTACCTGTGGGTTATAAGGGAGATCCCGGGGCCTATGCGGGAACCTCCATTTCCACTGCCTTTGTGGCAAACAGCATTGCAAATTACCTGTCGCGGAACCCTGAGGCAACAAACCAGGAAGTCTTTAATGCGCTGGTGAAAGAATTGGGTAAATACTCAGCCACGAATTGACATAAGGGCTCGGTCAAAAAGGGTGACATCAACGCTGACGGGGATATAAATCCGGCAGATGCCATTTTGGCCTTGCAGGTTGTGATGTGAACGGTGACGGCAAGATTGGGATGGAAGAAGTGATTTACATCCTTCAGAAGGTTTCCGGATTGAGGGAATAATCCATAAATTGCCTCCAAAGTTACAGGAGCTGACAAGGCTTAAGGAAAAAGTTAAATGGATCGAATTTCGGCAAAGCTGATCTGTCTGATTATTTGTGGAATTGTGATTTCTCCTGATCCCCCACCTCCTTGCCTTGTGTCGTGAACAAAGACTTGTGTTTATGAAAGCAGACCAGTGCGTTTGTACCTGCTTACTTTTTCACGACAATTAATTATTAAAGGAGCTAAATATGAGATCAGCAAGTACAATCACCTTATTGTCTGTTTTGGCAATTATGCTACTATCGGCGCCAAGTGCATTTGCAGTGGTTTTGTCGGTCGGCAATAATAGCTGCGATCAAGGGGCAACCGTACAGATTCCAATTACGGTTGATGCTCCTTCGGCTATAGCCGGAGCGGCTTTTACCGTAACCTACGATAGCGCTAATCTTACTCTCACCAATGTTGGCAGCGCCTTTTTCGATACATTTACAAATCAGTGGATTGCATTAGACCCTCAGCCCGATCCTTTACCACCTGACAGTGTGGATGTAGGTGGTCAACCTTATGACCAACCCCTCATTTTAAACGATGTTGCCGGGGGCACGATGATTGCCGCGGCACGTTGCCAATCTGGCGAGACAAGCCTTACCCTTTTCACCTTAACGTTTACTGTTGATATAACTGCTCCTTTCGGTGATTACACTATCAACATAATTCCATCCAATATAAACAACACCGATGCCGGTTACAGCAATTCTCATTATGAGATATTTTACAATATATCAAATAGTTGTGATTTTTTATCTATTGTTGACAACTTTGTTTTTCTTCGAATTTCGTAGAAATTCTCATTTTTCTGAAAGAGCTTGAAGTGTTTCATGAAAATACCAAATTAATAACAACTTGTATTTATAGGAT
>JAIWDV010000288.1:2530-2930 GCA_048632525.1 Bacteroidales bacterium
GTTATGATGTCGGGGGAGAAAACATACCTTATCTCGTCGGCGCAATTGATGGGGAGGCCGATCTCACCCAGGCATTTCCGGTGATTGAGGTAACGCAGTTAAATAGCGGAGCATTGACAGTCCAAGGTGATGATACCGATAATGACGGTATCCCAGACCGCCAGGAAGACATAAACCACAATGGTGTTGTCGACAGCGGTGAAACAGATCCCTATGACGCTGATACAGACAATGATGGGCATAATGATGGAGAAGAAGTTAACACAGGCAGTAATCCTCTGAACAAATTATCCTACCCTGCAGAAACTGCAATATCATTGAAACAAGGCTTTAACCTGATCGCCATTCCAGCGGATGTGACGAGTATGCCTGATCTTAGAGACTGGCTGCCGGTTCTTGG
>JAIWDV010000289.1:0-2930 GCA_048632525.1 Bacteroidales bacterium
GGGCTTGAAAGAGGGTTGAACACCAGATCCGCGGGCTGGATATTTTTCTTGTAATCATGGGTATTGACAATGGCATTTGCCGTATCAATCCATAGTGGCATAGCACCTGATGCGCCATAAATGGCCAGGTGTTTCCCCTTCATGGGTCGATTATCATCATAACCCACGTAGCTGGCAATAACATATCCCTTCTGGATATCAAGTTGTCCTGTTTTCTCGTCGGGGCCTGGAATAAAACCCACAAAACTGGAATTAGTAAACCGGTTAGCAGTACCTGTCTTTCCGAAAGAGGGTATCGGAATATCGAATACGCGGATTGTATCCCTTGCGCCTCTACCTGTCCCTGTTTCAATAACTTTTTTCAGAATCTCGTTCACCAGTCCGGAAACCCTTTTGGATATGACCGTTCTGGGTTTTGGATTGTATTCCCAGAGAATTTCTCCCTCCCTGTCGACAATTTTTGTGATTACAGGGACCATAGTAAGATCATTGTCAGGGGAAACGGGATAAACCTGACCCGTCATGATCGTCTCATAGGCCCTGGCCGCCTCAGTGATACTGATAGCATTGGGGCCCAGCGGGAAAGAGAGTACGGGTTGCAGTTTTGTAGAAATGCCCATCTCTTTTGAAAGATGTACCACGTATGATAAGTTGACAAGGGTTCGGAAATCGCGGATCCGGGAGAGGACCTCCAGATCATACCTGTCTAAGGCGGACAGTCGGCTGAAGTTCTTCTCCACATTTTCCTGGAGCGTTCCCAGGATTTCAGAGGTGATCAAGCCATCGATCCATATTTCCCCGCTCTTTACAGTCGCAGGCATTATCAACATCGACTCTGGAGTTAGAGGGACCAGGGGGATGGTAGACAAAAGATCAGGGGATTCCGTATAAATGATGCGGATCATTTGATTTTCGCTTATGTCTCTGTAAAAATGACGGAGCGATTGTGTTAGAGAATTCCTCAAATGGAGGCTATAGTTCTGGTTATATAGCTCAAGAAGTCGTGTAATCTTTTGAAACTCACCTGCCATTCGCTGGTTCAGTTTTTGAAGCCTCGTAAAACTGAATCTTGAAATCTGGAGTTCTTCAGGCTCTTTAAGATTTAATTTTTTGCTGTCTATATTGAAGTGCAGGCGGCTAAGGTTGTTCAGAATTCCCTCATAACCCCCAAAGATGACATCCGACTCAGCCTCTTTTTTTGATTCTTCAAACACGGCGTCCATCAGAGTATCTTCATTCACCACCACGCCATGCCTGTCTCTGATCCGTTCTCTGTATTGAGAATAAGATTCATCTTTTCTTCTGCCGAGCCCCACAAGCTCAGTAATCTGCCGGAATTCACTCAAATTAAGATGATCCGTCAGGTGGTATAGCAGCCAGACAGTGGCAAGGTTTTCCGATTTTATGCCGGCCCAGGCCATGGAAACCTTCTCACTCTGGGGCATGTGATCAGGTCGAGGCACATAGGCTGTATTCTGGAATTGAAACACGTCTCTGATATTCTGGAGGGGATCAAGGGTGTTCCACTTGAGCTGGAGTGCCGCAGTGTATACAATCGGCTTGAAAATTGAACCCAATTGTCGCTTCGCATCTGCGGCGCGGTTAAAAAAGCGGTTAAAAAAACCTCCAACCATGGCCTTTAACATACCTTCCTGGAATACTGCCACCCCCCCTTCCAGTTCAGGAACCTTGGAGAGCATAAGTTTCATCCCGTTATTGTTTTCAGGAGATGCTATCTGTTGTAGTGGAACCATATCTCCCACGTGGAAGTTCTTCAAAAAAGCACGGACATGTTTTTTGTCAAATACGGCCCAGGTTCCCAACTTCCATTTTAACCAGGCTTCGCCCATAGGTTCTAACCCTTCATAGTCAATAATCCCTCCTCCATGGTTCCACGACACAACCAGGTGAGCGTTTTCCCTCTCTGCATCAATATGGGTGATTCGGGCCAGGAATGGGAGGCTATCGTTTTGCTTTTCCAGACCTTTTACAAGCAATTCTTTCGTGCTATCGGGCAATTCTTCGACCTTATACCCGTTTAGCTTGACATCGATCAATGGCAAATGGGTGCGGAGGCTCCTCAGAGTTGCTTCCTGTATTTCCT
This sequence comes from Bacteroidales bacterium, assembly GCA_048632525.1. Lineage (GTDB taxonomy): Bacteria > Desulfobacterota > DSM-4660 > Desulfatiglandales > Desulfatiglandaceae > 4484-190-2. Next base: position 2,105 of record JAIWDV010000289.1, read on the forward strand.
TATTAATAGAGGTATAGATGCTGATTCCCGAGGTTGCAGGGTTTTCCAGGCCTTGCTCCTGAAGGATAGTGCTAAAATAGTCGGATTCAAGTTGTTCTCGAATGTAATCGAGGATCACGTTCAATTTGAAGGTAATTTTTCCCTGCTCAAAAGGGACCTCCCTGTCCTTCGCCTGCAGGTACTGCTCTTTTGTTATGAAATTCATCCGATGCATGTTCGAGAGCACATAGTCCTTGCGTAACTTGGCCAAATGCCTGACTTCCTCTTTTTCTGCTTTTGTCTTTTTAATAAACGGATTGTACCGGTTGGGGCCCTTGACCGAACCGGCAACAAAGGCACATTCCACCAGGTCGAGATCTCTTGCATCTTTCCCAAAAAAGTATTGAGCCGCAATCCTGAGACCTTTTCCATAGCCGGTTACAAAAAATTGATTTGCGTACATCTCAAGGATTTCCTGTTTGGTATATTCCCTTTCCAGCAGAAATGCCTGGATCAATTCTTTGAGCTTGGCCTCATAAGATTTTTTTTCGCGTCGAAATATGTTTTTTGCAGTTTGTTGCGTGATGGTGCTTCCACCCTGAACCACTTTGCCTGCCTTTATGTTAGCAACAAGCGCCCTGAGCATTGCCTTGAAATCAAAGCCCCTGTGATTAAAAAAATCCTTGTCCTCTGCGGCGATGAGAGCCTTTATGAAAACCTTGGGGATATCTTCGTAGACTATGTATTTACGGTGGATTTTTTCAAAGAAGGCTCCAATGGGTGTGCGACCGTCATCATAATAGACATGACTTTCTGACGCAATGATGCGGTCAATGGCCCCCCGCTC
>JAIWDV010000290.1:0-2919 GCA_048632525.1 Bacteroidales bacterium
TGACTTTTTCGTGGAAATCGTTATATCTATTTCAACGGATGGGGGATCGTATAGGGGTAATACGGCGGGTTCTGGCCCCGCTAACCGAGGTTCGAATCCTCGTCCCCCAGCCATTAATTCAGTAGATAATAGGGTAAGTAGCGGAGAGTTAGGAATCTGAATGGTGCTTACCGCTTTTTAGGGGAAAAAGCAAAGCCAGGTCCTTTGGACCTGGCTTTTTTTGTTATGGGTGCTGCCTGGAGGGATAACTTTATGATTTACCCACACTTGGTATAGCCGCAGAAGTGACAGGTCATGCATCCTTCTTCAAAACTAATGGTCTGCCCGCATTCCGGACAGGTTTCTCCTGCAAGGCTGTTTCCATATTTACGACGTTTTTTATAAGAATCATCATCAAGATATCTTCTCTCAAGGACACGGCTTATGGCATCCGGGATGGACAGAATCAGTCCATCTTTTTGAAACACGGGATACTCGCCACCAATGCCCTTTAACTGCCCAACAATTTTTTCCACTTTCACTCCCGATCTGAGGGCGAGAGAAACAAGGCGGCCAATAGCCTCTGTCTTGGCGGTCGTGGACCTTCCCGACTTGCCAATGGTCGCGAAAACCTCAAAGGGCCGGTTTTCATACTCGGTCACAGTCACATACAGGTTCCCATAACCGGTGGTCATCTTGGTGGTAAAGCCTTCAAGGGTCTCGGGCCGCTCTTGGACAGCCGTCATGAATGCCTCTTGTGTCTTGTCCTGGGCCGCAATCGAAAGTACCTGATTCTCTCTGCTCCCATCCCTGTAAATGGTGACGCCTTTACAGCTCAATTCATTGGCCAGGTTATAGACCTTTAACACGTCTTCAGCCGTGGCATCCCTGGGGAGATTGACCGTTTTTGAAACAGCATTGTCTGTAAACTTCTGAAAGGCGGCCTGCATACGAATGTGCCATTCTGAAGACACATCGTGGGCCGTCACAAATACCTCTCTCACATCCTCAGGTATTTCCTCTAAGTCCCTTATAGTCCCCTTCCGGGCAATGGTATCTATAAGTTCTCGGCTATAGAAGCCCCTTTCCCTGGCCACACTTTCGAAGTATGGGTTCACCTCCAGAAGTTCATCATTGTCCATAACGTGCCTGACAAAGCTGAGAGCAAATAATGGCTCGATACCGCTGGAACAGCCTGCAATAATACTCAAAGTACCGGTAGGCGCTATTGTGGTTGTGGTAGCATTTCTATAAGTACAGCCTTCATGGTTTTTAAAAACGCTTTTGTCGAAATTTTCAAAAACACCTCTTTCATCAGCCAGATATTTGGATGCCCCATAGGATTCCTCCTGGATGAATCCCATCACCTTCTCGGCTATCTCAAGCGCCCTTTCTGAGTTGTAAGGCACTTTCAGTTGATACAGCATATCTGCGAATCCCATGACGCCCAGGCCAATTTTGCGATTTCCTCTCACCATTTTTTCAATTTCCGGAAGAGGGTATTTGGACATATCTATCGTGTCGTCGAGAGACCGGACGGTCCACCATACGACCTCCTTTAAACTTTCGTAATCGATGGCAGGTTCTTCATCATTTTCAATCACAAACTTGGCCAGGTTAATGGATCCAAGATTACATGCCTCGAGGGGAAGCAGCGGTTGCTCACCACATGGATTCGTGCTTTCGATTTCACCCAATTCCGGAGTCGGATTGTCTCTGTTAATCCTGTCCAAAAAGATAATGCCGGGGTCCCCATTTTCCCACGCCTGTTTCACCAGGGCCTGATAGACTTCGTCGGCATTCAGTTCTCCAACCTTTTTATTATCCCTGGGATCTATCAGATCATAATTGCCTTTCTGCTCCACTGCTTCCATAAAATTGTCTGTTACGGCGACAGAGATATTGAAGTTATTCAATTCCTTGTTAATCTTTTTGCTGTAGATAAACTCCATGATGTCCGGGTGGTCCACTCTCAGGATGGCCATGTTGGCCCCACGGCGAGTGCCTCCCTGTTTGACCTGCTCGGTGGCTGTGTTGAAGATCTTCATAAAAGAGACAGGCCCCGAGGCCACACCACCCGTTGTCCCCACCCTGCTTTCTTTCGGCCTTAGACGCGAGAAGGAGAATCCGGTTCCACCACCGGATTTGTGGATAAGCGCGGCGTTCTTTAAGGCATCAAAAATCCCCTCCATACTATCCTCAACAGGCAGCACAAAGCAGGCCGCCAATTGACCCAGTCTGCGTCCAGCGTTCATAAGGGTAGGGGAGTTTGGCAAATATTTGCCCTCAGCCATCAGGGTGTAAAATATCCCCTCCATTTTCTTCACATGGTCTTCATCGCCATACTTTTTTTCCGCCCTCGCGATATGATGGGCCACCCTTCTGAACATCTGTTCGGGGGTTTCGATAACCTTGCCCTTGCGGTCTTTCTTCAGGTATCTCCTTTCCAGAACCCTTGTGGCGTTTTCGGAAAGAACCGGGCCCTTTTTTATGAAAATGGATCTATCCAGATGAAAAGGTAATGGTTTAGTAAGGCCATATTCCAGCAACTTGGCCTCAACAATTTTCTCGATAACCGGCATGGTGATGGTGTGGGCCTCGAGTCTGGCGATCTCTTTGCGCAAGAACCGGCTGATGTCCATGGCCTGGTCGGCATCGATGCTGTTATCTCTGAGCAAGAGATCCGAAAACCTATGATCATCCCATCTATAGGCAGTCAGATCGAAGCTCCCTTCTTCTGTAACCAGAATTTTTCCTTTTTGATCCTCGATCATCTTTTTTTAAAACCCCCAAAATTACTCTTTATTTGACTTTATTTCTCTAATGATTACAGTCTCCTAACAATTCTCATTATGACCCTTAGGCCTTGCTAATGCAGGGCCGTGGGGTCTCTTTTTAAAGGCCGCAAGACAAATTCTTCCACAGCTTGTCGAACGCCCC
>JAIWDV010000291.1:0-2917 GCA_048632525.1 Bacteroidales bacterium
TGCTGGCTGCCTTTGAGCACGCCTATAAGCCGACCAACCAGTAGCTGCAAAGACAATATCTGCCTTTCTAAGAAGTTCAGCCTTCTTGTGAACGTTGAAGCCCATCATGAAAGCTTTCAGGTTTCTATGATCCCTAATATCGTACACAGAAACGTTGAGATCAGCTGCATCGAGACACCTTGCGACATTCTTGCCGATCATTCCATATCCAATTACAACAACATGTCTACCTGTAATAGACTCGCCGATTCGTCTCATTACCATCTCAAGAGCTGAAACAGCATCTCTGCCAACGAAATGTGCCTCAATTTCCTTTAAGCGACTCCTAGCAACCGAGATGACGGGTACATTGATCCTTTCTATTTCATCAAAGTATCGATTGTGGCCAAAGGTTGTGTCTTCGACCACCCCTACGAAGTACTCGCTTTTAGACTTTCTAACTCGGGTAAGTGGGCGTGCAAAATATCCCCCTACTTCGAAAATTAGTATCTTTCGGCCATCTTGTTGCGATTTTCTAACAGCATTCGACAATAAGTCATCGAGGACATTTGTGGTTTCAAGTTCTTCGTACGATTTGTTTTGAAGAATGGAAAAATTATACTGCTTAAGCCGTTCTAATACGTTGTGGTCTACCGAATATGGTTTTGCAACTATAGTATGTATGTCCGCCCCAGCCTCAGCCAGTAAATAGATTAAAGACTCAGTTGTAGGTAGTATATGCTCCAGAAGAATAAGTCGACAGTTGCGTATAACGCGCAGATTTCGCTTCTCTCTCAAAAAACTTGCACATACTCTAAGCTTTGTATTCTCTATCGGATACATGCATCCCCTCTCAAATCATAGGTGTAATAAAATTTGGCGAATCTGACAAAATATCAAACGATGCTTAATCTTTGCATAACATTTAGGATAGGTGGAAAATTTTCCATGTATTGCTTATATATCATGGAAAATTTTCCACCTATTGTTATATTAATATATAAAAAATGGAAAAAATCCTATTGACTTTTCCATCTATTGCATAATAGCGTTGATAGCATGGAAAATTCAAAAAAATTCCGACCGGATTCTAAACTCCGGCTCATGGATCAGGTTCGACAGGTCCTGCGGTATCACCACTACGCCTATCGCACCGAACAAACCTATTGCGATTGGATCATGCGCTACATCCGGTACCATGGGGGTAAGACTCATCCACGGAATATGGGTAAAAAGGAGATTGAAGCCTTCCTGTCCCATTTGGCGGTTCAACAAAAGGTCGCCGCCTCCACCCAGCGTCAGGCCCTCAACGCCATTGTTTTCCTTTACAAAAAAGTGCTCGATATCCCTGTTGATGAAAAACTCGAGCCCGTCCGTGCAAAAAAGTACTCACGCCCTCCGGTCGTCATGGCGCAAAACGAGGTTGCCAATGTCTTGGGACATATGCAAGGCCTCCATCTCCTCATGGCAAAGCTCCTGTATGGCAGCGGCCTGCGGTTAATGGAATGTGTCCGCTTGCGCGTCCGCGACCTTGATTTTGAACGTAAGCTAATTTACGTTCGAGCCGCCAAAGGCGGTAAAGAGCGCACCACCCTCTTCCCTGAATCCGTTCATCCCCTCATGAAAAGTCAGGTTGAAGCGGTTGAAAAACTTCACCAAGAAGACTTGGCACATGGATATGGGGAGGTTTATCTCCCGGGCGCCATTGCCCGCAAATACCGCAATGCTGCTAAATCCTTTGGCTGGCAATATGTGTTCCCCTCAAAAACACGCAGCACAGACCCACGCTCAGATAAAACCCGACGTCATCATGTGCTTGAATCAGGGCTCCAAAAAGCGGTAAAGGCCGCCGTAGGAAAGGCGGGAATTACAAAACCTGTTGGCTGTCATACTTTTCGCCATTCTTTTGCCACCCACTTGCTTGAAAACGGGATTAACATTCGGGTTGTTCAGGAATTGATGGGTCATGCCGATGTAAAGACCACAGAAATCTATACTCACGTGATGGAAAAGGACATTTCCGTCGTTCGAAGCCCCCTGGATAGCCTTGAGTAAATCTGCTCTCTCAACAATGCCCGGATGTATCTGTTCATTAATCACACTATTAGCCTATATTTTATAATTCATCGCCAAGAATTGGTTTGCGTTTATGATCAGACGTTGCTTTTTATAGAAAACTATAGAGAAATTTCCCTTGTGGGTCAAGGCAAAAGAAAGTCATCTTGGGAAAATAATGAGGGACGAATAACTTTTCATTCGCTTAAAAAAAGTCTATTTGTTTAATTTTATTCTTATATAAATTAATAAGTTACAACATCGCTTATATTCTTCTGCCTTTATGCTCATAATTCGATTGATTTTCAACTACATCATCGGGTTGTGAAAACATCTTATTGCTGGATTGTAACCATTGCCAGTATGATTAAAAATAAACTGATTCGATGCTTTCAAAAGCGAAAATTAGGGCATTATTATAACCTGTTGATTTATATGCTAATGAAATTAAGCAAACTCTTAATTTTTTAAGCGAATGAAAAGGAATAAGGTACATTATCAACTATTAAACTTAGCGGGGACGGCTATTATGATCTTTTTGCGATCAGCAAGGTTCTTCCGACGGTTCCTAAAATACGTTTGTCCTGCATTTTCTGCACCTGGTTTCCGCTCAGGCGTTCTGAGGACAGGGGACACTCTATTCGATGGGTTACTTTCCATCCTGTTTTAGATAAAACCCTGTGGTAATCAAATATTGTGATTGAATTATCGGGGTTCTTTAGTGTGTGAGCAATTAGCTGAGCCGGTATCCTCCCAGGCCAATCGTCTCCGAATCGCTCATCACATTCGTTAAAATACCATTGATCCCATGTGCGCAGACCCCAGCCAATCTCTTTGAATTTTTCCTGATCAGTCTTTCCTTCTAATCGTAATGCCCAAACAA
>JAIWDV010000292.1:0-2910 GCA_048632525.1 Bacteroidales bacterium
AAAAAGTGTGAAGTGTCTAATCCCGCCGCGGCGGGACTAAAGTGCCTATTTATCCCGCTTGCAGCGGGGAAGTTGTGGAATCCTATTTTTTATAAAAACAGATAGAGCGAAGCGACTCATTAACTTTAGTTCACTTCAAATTTTAGCTCACTTGTAACTTTTCCGGTTTATCCAGGTTAGGAAGTATAGACAGGATTGGCCTTATGCGTCAAGACAAAAGAAAGTGGTGGCGTCAGAGCCCTTTTAGCCTTTCGGAGAGATAAGTATATCTTTTCATTATCCTGTCGTTTTTTACCCCCATGGCCAGGGCTTTTTTGCTTCCTGTCATGATCACAAGACGTTTTCCCCGTGTGACTGCCGTATAAATGAGGTTCCTCTGGAGAAGCAGATAGTGCTGCGGAAAAACAGGAAGGACCACGGCCGGGTACTCACTCCCCTGTGACTTGTGGACAGAGATGGCATAGGCCAGGACAATCTCATCAAGTTCAAGATAATCGTAAGGCACCGCTTTCCCGTCATAGGTCACAATCACTTCTTGCTTTTCCGCGTCTATGGATTTGATCAGACCGATGTCACCGTTAAAAACCTCCTTCTCATAGTTGTTTCTGATTTGCATCACCTTGTCATTCAGACGGAAGCGCCTGTCTCCTCTAACCAGCTCCATCTTTGAAGGGTTGAGCGCGTTCTGCAGTTTTTTGTTCAGGTTTTCAGTTCCCAACTCCCCCTTGTGCATGGGTGAAAGGACCTGTATGTCCTCCATGGGGTCCATATTGAAGCGTCTCGGAATCCTGCTGCACACTAACTCCATAATAATTTGAAGCGCTTTATCAGGCGCTTCCTGCTCAATGAAATAAAAGTCCCCAAGATTTTCCCCACTTTCTTTGATTTCAGGGAGCCTCCCCTGCTTGATCCTGTGGGCGTTTACAATAATGCGGCTCTCTCTTGCCTGCCTGAAAATCTGGTTCAGTTCAATCACCGGGACCGCCCGTGACTTGACGAGATCATTGAGTACATTACCAGGCCCAACAGATGGCAACTGATTAGAATCGCCAACCATGATCAGTGTTGCCCCGGATGGAACCGCTTTTAGCATATGGTACATAAGCGTGGTATCAATCATTGAGACCTCGTCTATTATGATCACATCTGCTTCCATGGGCCTGTTTTCGTTGCGGGTAAAACCTCCCTTCTGCCAACTGAATTCAAGCATTCTGTGGATAGTCCTGGCAACCTGACCGGTTGCTTCCATCATGCGTTTGGACGCCCGTCCGGTGGGAGCAGCCTGAAAAATCCTGGCACCAACAGCCCTGTATATCTGGATTACCGCATGAATGATCGTGGTCTTTCCGGTGCCCGGGCCACCGGTAATTATTAATACTTTGTCTGAAATGGCTCTCTTGACCGCTTCAATCTGTCTTGACGCCAGGCTTAGTTCAATCCTTTTCTGAACCCAGGCGATGGCCTTTTCAGGATCCATGCTTCGAATGCTTTTCTTTGATGAAATCAGGCGCGAAAAATGCCTGGCAATCCCGGTTTCTGAGACATGAAGCCTTGCCAGATACACCGCTTTTTGGTTCGCCCTCAATTCATCCATGTGTTCATTCAGGTCCTCAATAACAATCGTCCCGTCAAGTGTAATGCTCCCAAAGCCTTTGACGATGCACTCCCTGTCCACGTCCAGGATCTCGCTGCATTTTACAACTAAAGGCTCATAGGGATAAAAAACGTGTCCTTCCTCCGATAGTTGGTTTAATACATACAATATGCCGGCCTCTGATCTGGCTGGAGCGGTCTTTTCAAACCCGAGCTGCTTTGCGATCCTGTCTGCCGTTCTAAAACCGATACCGGTTATCTCTGTGGCAAGTCTGTATGGGTTCTGAGAAACAACCGCAATTGAGCGCTGCCCGTATCGTTTATATATCTTTGTTGCATGGCTTAGACCGACACCGTGCTCCTGAAGAAAGATCATGATCGCACGGATTTCTTTCTGGTCTGCCCAGGCCTTTCTGATCATATCGACCCTTTTCTGGCCGATCCCTTCAACCCCGGCGAGTTTATCAATGTCTTTATCGATAATCTCAAGGGTTTTTTCTCCGAATTCTCTGACGATCCTCGAAGCCAGCTCCTGTCCAATCCCCGTAATAAGACCGGAGCCCAAGTATTTCTTGATGCCTTTTATAGAAGCTGGAAGCACGGTCCGGTGGCTAAGAACCCGAAACTGCCGCCCAAATTTTGGGTGATCCTCCCAGGCACCCTCCATCTTTAAAACCTCTCCGGGGGCTAACGCCAAAAGATTACCTATAATCGTAACAGGCATAAGATACCCCGGGACATTTACCCTGGCCACAGTGTAACCGGTTTCTTCATTCATATAGGTGACCCGCTCTACCTGGCCTTCCAGCTCATCACTGGGCCGGTCAAGAGAGGGAGTCGATTGATGTGGTACTGGATCTTTCATGGAGTTCACTTGATATCAATTTTACCTTGAAAATTGCATATAATCATATACTATCCGCATCAGTCCATCCATTCAAGGGTATAAGGAGCGATAATGGACCTGCCTGATATCATTTACAGAAAATCACCACCCCTGGCCTTCATCTCCTTGAACAGGCCTGAAACCAGGAATGCATTTACTTTTCCAATGATGGAGAGCCTTTGCAAGGCCCTGAAAGATGCCAAGAACGATCCTGAAATAAAGGTCATAATCCTGAGCGGCGAGGGAGAGGCATTCTCAGCCGGAGGGAATGTCAAGGATATGGCTGAAGGCAAGCTCGCCTCCTGGGATATGAAATCGTATTTGTGGGACCATGTACAGCGTACCGCGCTCGTGCTGGAGGATGTGGACAAACCGGTCATTGCTTCCGTCGATGGACCCGCCTTCGGAGGGGGATTCGACCTTGCGGTGCT
>JAIWDV010000293.1:0-2872 GCA_048632525.1 Bacteroidales bacterium
GGGCAGGGGCTTTTGGAGTATCTGCGCACAAAGTACGGGATGGAACTTCCCCGGAAGCTGGCAGCCAGACTTATCAAGTACCAGGATCTCAAGAGCCTCATAGCTGGCATCCTTACCATTGAGGAATCGATTCTAAAGAGTAAAATTGTAGAAGACCCAAGACCCTTCAAGGGGAAGAAGACTATCGAGGTCCTCTACCCTGAGCCCTCGGGTATTGTGACCTATCCGGTGGGAGAAATAATTACCCTTGAAAAGGCCCGCCTCAATTTGCAGGAGAAAGGCAGGCAACTGTTCTGGCAGGTGGACAAAAGAATTTTGGATCCGCTCCTTCAGATATCAATGGCTACCCTTCTGCCGAACCTGAAGTACGACCAGGATGAGAATTACAGGAGGATCGAAGAGATCATTCGGAGGTATCCCTCTAAAATCATTTCTTACGAGCCAGGGGATGTCCTCGTGCATTTTCGTAAAATCCTGAGCGAAGAAGATGTGCTTTTACTGACTGCATATCAGGAGGAAGAGAAAAAAGACCTCTTCGGGAAAGCCCCCTGGATACTGATTGCCATATTATTCATAGTAGTGCTTTATAACGTATTTCTCTCTGAGATACTATGGGCCGGGTGGCGGAAGAGGCCTCCTTCTCACCTACTGCTTTTTCTGCTGGTGATAACTATTTTTCTTTCAAAGGCGTGCCTCTTGTTCACGGCTTTTTCCATTTTCTCAATCCCTTTCGCATTTCTCCCTTTGCTTATCATTCTTTTATTCGATGAGAGGGTATCTGCCACCTGGACCACAGTAGTGGGAGCGGCGCTGGTAGCCTTGCTTTCGGGCCGTACCTTAGAGATCTTGCTTTTCTTTGCTTTCGGCGGTGTAACGGCTGTATTGGTTTCTTTCAATATACGAAAACGTGTTCACATCCTCCTCCCTTCACTAAAGGTGGGCATCATCAACGCGATCATTCTCATGGCTTTCTTCATAGATTGGGGAAGCGTGGCCGGCTTTTTTTTGGAATGGCAAGAGGTCAAGATCTCTTCACTTGGGGAGATTATCAACGAAAATTTGTTAGGATACATGGGTTGGGGCTTCATTGGAGGCTTTGCAGCAGGCCCTCTGGCCCTCCTCCTTCTGCCATTACTGGAACTGAGTTGGCATACTGCTTCAAACTTTAAGCTGAACAGGTACGCAGACCTCCAACATCCCCTCATGAAAGACCTCCTGACCAAGACCCCGGCGACTTACCAACACACCATGACAGTCGCATATCTCGCTCATACAGTGGGACAGGCCATTGGGGCGAACACCCTACTGCTGAGGATAGGCGCCTATTATCATGACATCGGAAAAATGGCGGATCCCGAGATTTTTTCGGAGAATCAATCCGGCTGGAAGAACCCTCATGACGACTTAGATCCTCAAGAGAGCGCCAGACTCATCATTAATCATGTCACCCATGGGGCAAAAATCGCGTTAGAGATGAAATTGCCCGAGATTGTTGTGGGGCTTATTCTTCAACATCACGGGACCCAGCTTGTGGAATATTTCTACAACAAGGCAATCAAGACAAGTCAGGGGGACGAGGTTCGCAAGGAAGATTTTCGATATCCTGGGCCAAAGCCTCAAAGCGTCGAGGCCGCAGTATTGATGATCGTTGATGCGGTTGAGGCCACTTACCGGTCCATTGAGGGACCCACACGAGAGAAGATAGAGAAAATGATTCGCCTCCTGATAGTGAAGCGGGTTGCTGACGGTCAATTCGACGAATGCAACCTCTCCACTCGCTACCTGGCCAGAATCGTTCGGGTATTGGTTGATTCGCTGGAGGCATCTTTTCACTCCCGGGTATTATATCCATGGCAGGAAAAGGGGAAAAAATGAACGTCGAACATCCAATCACGCCAAGGCGTGAATGAATGGGAAAAGAGGAAGCAGAAGAAATAACTAAGATTTTTGTTATGAGTATCAAAACGGCTAAAAAAAAATAGAAATAGTCGTTGAATGTTAGGTATTGGATGTTCTTTTTTTTATTCGATGTTGGACGTTCGATGTTCGATGTTCATCTCTTGAACAGGCCCGTATGGCATAAATGCAACCTATGAATTTTTTCAAAATAACTTAGCGCTTATGGGATAGGAGGGATGAACCCATGGCCGAAGCAGCTCTACAAGAGGTGACCAAGAACCGACGAGTGACTTTCAGATTAAAATCACCCTCGGTGAAAGAGGTCATATTAATGGGAGATTTTAATAACTGGGATGCTGGTAGTCATCCGATGGAGCAGGATGAGGACGGGATATGGAAAGTAAGTATGATGATTCCTCCCGGGAAATACGAGTACAAACTTTTTGTGGATGGACAGTGGCGGCTGGATTCCGGGAACAGCCAGACCGTTCTCAACTCTTTAGGAACCGAAAACAATGTCCTTAACGTATTTGAGAAGTAGGCGAACTGTCTATTTCAAAACATCTCGTCCCAAACACATATCCACATCCACGCTACCCACGTCTATCCCTTAATCCGTAGGGGCGTACCCGGCACACAATGCGGTTCCTGCTTCAACACCTGAACTAAATGTGGTTGAAGAATTTGGAGGTGAAAATGATTGAGCCCTCTGAGGAACAAAAAATCCTACTGGACAACCTGAAACGGGCTGTCAAAGAAAAAATTGCCCCGGTTGCGGCTGAAACCGATCGAAAAGGCACGTTCAACTGGGATATTGCATCTTTATTTTGGGACCTTGGGCTTTTTCAGATCACGCTTCCAGAGGAGTACGATGGTTGGCCTCAAACACCCTGCCATACTCTCTGCCTTTGCATTGAAGAAATCGCCAGGGCCTGCGCATCCTCCGCACTTATGTTGATTATTCAGGCGGTGG
>JAIWDV010000294.1:0-2863 GCA_048632525.1 Bacteroidales bacterium
TTAAGAACAATTGGTTATACGCCACAATTACTCGTTAAAAGCTGAACAGTAACTTATAAACTAATGTACGAAAGCCCTGAAGCTTTAAAGGAGATCCTTTGTCGGGAATAAATTTCCAGAGATCCTATCATTTGGGCCAAGAGTACGAAAACATCAAGAACCGTGCGACCAAGATTGTTGGGAAATATCTTGAAGACTCAAACTTGATATCTTTCGATGACGTTGAAAAGCGAGTGACATTTACTTCCGAGCGACTTGTCCCAGTTAACCGCAGCAAAAGACCGCCTGTTATGCTCCTGTTCTCTGATCCTCATCCTCACTCCATTAAACAGGGCATGTTTCTATCGGCGAACATTAATAACCGCGAGAACCTTTTCTGGCCCACCATGAGAAATGCCGGATGGTTTTCAATCCCAGAAGCAAAACGCAATCCGGAAGATCTTCGAGACATGTTCCTTCGGGTCAAATACCCCAGTCCATTCGAGCTGTATTTCTATTGCTACTATGTTTTTCCAACACTTTACCCTGACCATATCGCCAGAATTTTCGGAAAAAGGTTTTTTAGTCAAATAATTGAACCCCAAGCAAATGCTGAATTTAGAAAGACAGTCCAGGAAATAACTTTCGAGGCAATCGTCGTGTTTAACAAAGGTATATTCAATCTTGTTTCTGATGAAAAGATTGTACGTTATATTGCCCAGCTCAATAAGGGGGAGTTGGTTCAGGGCCGGATTAGAGTATTTGGAGTTACCCCGGTTTGGTGGACAGTTGAGGGCTATCTGAATCAAGCTGCATAAGCATTTGCCATTTCATACCTTACGGGCGATGCATAACCGATTGAAGAATGCCGCCGATGCGGATTGTACCAGCCCTCAATGAACTCAAATACTACTCTTCCAGCTTCTTCTCGCGAACGGAAACTGCGACGATCCAGCAGCTCGCACTCTAGAGTTGCAAAGAAGCTCTCGCAGAGCGCATTGTCGTAGCAATCGCCAACCGATCCCATCGAAGGGCGCACATTCGCTTCACGGCAGCGTTTCCCGAAAGCAAGGGAAGTGTACTGGCTGCCCTGATCAGAGTGGTGAATTACTCCTTTCGGCCGCCGCTGCCGAACTGCCATCTCCAGAGCGTCATTCACAAGTTCAGTACGTAGATGGCTGGCCATAGCCCAGCCCACCACCCGTCGGCTCCAGGCATCAACAACCACCGCCAAGTACAAGAACCCAGCCCAGGTTCGGATATAGGTGATATCCGCCACCCACAGCTTATTGGGGCCATCAACGGTAAAGTTTCGCTTCACCAGATCAGGCGCCCGCTGCGCACCAGGCTGTCGTATTGTTGTTCGAGTGCTTTTGCGTCGACTAACACCCTGCAAGCCAGCTGCTCGCATCAGGCGAGCCACTCGCTTGCGACTCACATGCACCCCTTCATCACGAAGTTCAGCGTGTATCCGTGGAGATCCATAGGTTCCTCGCGAACGAAGGTGGATCCAACGAATCCGATCTGTCAAGATTGCGTCTTCCCGAGAGCGCTGGGAAGATTGACGTTTCAGCCACGCGTAGTACCCGCTGGTGGAGACACCCAAAACCCGGCACATCGTGGCGATAGGATAGTTTGCCTGATTAGCTTTCACGAACTCGAAGACTCGGGCGGTATCGAGTCGGTCTCCCGTGCGAACCAGGCTGCGGCTTTTGCTAATATCTCTCGCTCAAGCCGGAGCTGCTTGTTCTCCCGTCGCAGACGAGCTAGCTCATTGCGCTCGTCGGTGGTTAGGCCATCAGCGCGGCGACCCTCGTCCAGATCGGCCTGTTTGGCCCAGCTGCTGATGGTCACCGCCGTTGGCTCAAACTCCTTGGAAAGCTCATATGGGCTGCGACCAGCTCTAACAAGCTCAACCATTTTCCTTCGAAACTCTTCTGGATATGGATGACGTGTTCTCGGCATTGTGAACTCCTTTCACTAAGCATAAAGGTGTCCACGTAACCGGGTCAACTCCAAACAAAGAAAGGACTGATGCAATCTGATGATGGCCCTCCAGCATTATCTTCGCTTTAGCGTCTTGGATCTCACTGCTATCGAGATGCTTCAATAATCTAAGGCCCTCGAGGGTCTTGAAAATATCTTCTAGTCTTTCTGGCGTCCATGTATGTGACTGGTAATCGTTGAACTTAAAAACCATCCGTCTCTCGAGTGCAATTAGCTGTTGAGAGGATAGGAATAAAATCATCCTTCTCATATAGGGGCCTGCGTTAGGCACTAAATCATCACGGAAAAGTATCCAATAGAATCGCTCATCTCGATCCATATTACGCAAAAGCTCGTTCGCATAATCCAAAGGATCAGGTCCAGGTGAAGGAAACGATCGGTCTTCGGAAGGGTCAAAGCGAATTCGTTCTCGCGTAATGTTTTGAAGTTGCAAAATTGAGATCGGCCATTCTGTTTGATGATATTTTGGTAAGTTATACTGCCGTTCATATTCATGAGCTAATCCAGTGCCGAAGAATAACGTGGAGTTCGGTGCAATCAGAAGAATGAATACTGGCAACAATGGAGTACTATCGGGAATACGTTTAACTTTGCGCTCAACCTTAGATAATTCTCTCGTTGAAAGATGCTCGAAAAGACCCAACTGGTTGAATAATTCAAATATCTCTAACGATGTATACCTGAGAGGTAAAAGGGAATCTGAAGCAAGGTCTATTTTCATTGATATTTTTTGCCCTTTCCGTACTCAGTGCAACAACTATCAATATAAAAATTACCAATTATCTATGCGGGCTAACGGCTTTGAGCTGAGCGGCCGGGGCACGTCCCACCGATACCTTTTCTACCCACTCACATCATACAACTTTGTTTCCAAATC
>JAIWDV010000295.1:0-2862 GCA_048632525.1 Bacteroidales bacterium
CATTTACCCAAACCATTCGACTGGGCACCGTTCGGGCCTTCGCCGGGGTGAGTCCTCCGTGGTGTTCACGGCTCGTTTCTCCTGCGGCTACCGTGCCCTCTGCTGACTTCTTCCATGCGGTCGGAGCAGGTTGCCCTGCCCTCAGCCATTTTCTGCCGCATGCGGCATCCCGTGGCGCATGGAAGACCTCCCGGGGTAAACACACGTCTTTCAGCACGTAAGCGCCGAGTATACGGGCATTGCTTATAATGGATAGAGGACTTAATCCCGCCTGTGGCGGGACTGGTCCCGCAAATGCACGCCTGACTCGATTTCTGTTCGCCTGTCTGCGTGCCCGCACAGGTAGATCACCCCGTGCTTTTGTGTTACTCCGCCTCAGCGGAGCCACTGCCTTCCGAGGCACCGTCACCGGATACCCCGTTGTGATAACACTATGCCCTTCGCCTCCATCTGGCTGGGCTTGGGACTTGCCTTGACTTCCATAATTGGAAATTGTAGACTCACCTTTAAGACGTGTGCCTGGCACACAACAAGATAAACTCAGCCGATGCAAATCTTATCGGAGCTGAAAATAAGTGATTTCAACTAATTGGGTCTGAGGGGCGAGTTTTAAAATGTTCTTCCACAATCTCTATATTTTTATAAAGAAATGTTTAAGACCCAGTGAAGAAGGATTTGGACAACAGTTCTTAAAAACTTATACCGAAAAATGTCGATAGATGGATGATACAGATAGATACTCTTGAAGGAAATATAGAAAGGGTAGATTAGACCATAGCAAAGGGCCAGAGGTGCCACTTATGATCAGAATATTCATTAGTTATAGTCGTGCAAGCCAGGATGTTATAAAAACACTGGCGCAAGATTTTGAAGAGTTTGGACATAAGGTCTGGTTTGACAATGAGTTGACGGGAGGGCAAGCCTGGTGGGAGCAGATCCTGGAAAAAATCAGGGAGTGTGATCTCTTTGTCTGCACGTTTTCGCCGCAAGCGCTTGATTCCTATGCCTGTAAACTTGAATGGACTTATGCCCATGCCTTAGGTAAAACGATTTTACCCATCCTGGTTGCTGATGACGTTTCCATGAAACTCATGCCGTCTGAGTTATCTACACTTCAATACGTAGATTACCGAAGCCAGGACAAAAAAGCGGCTTTTGCGCTCAATAAGGCTCTGACTAAACTACCTGCTCCTCAACCGTTACATGATCCGCTCCCTGCTCCGCCTGAAGTTCCTGTCTCATATTTAGGAAGCCTTAAAAACCAGATTGAAACTACGCAGAGTTTAAGTTTTGAGGAGCAATCTGCGCTGGTGTTGCAACTTAAAGAAAGATTGGCTAATCAAGATGAAATCAATGATGTGCGAGAATTACTCCAACGCCTGAGGCAACGAGACGATCTCTTAGCCAAGATTGCAAGAGAAATTGACTTTTTGCTCATTAGTACGGCAAAAGAACCACCAGAGCCTGAATCAGAGCCAACTGAGCCTACTTCACCCGGGGAAAAAATAGCACCCATAAATATTGTCATCGAAAGCGCATCTGAAGATATTGCAGAGATACTCCGAGAAGTACTATGCAACAAAGAAACCTGGACACTCCAAAGTCCTACCTGCATCATTGAAATTTCCTCCAGTGAAAGCACCTTAATGGTGCAAGCTGAATGGGAAGAGTGGGCAAATATGTGGTCAAATTTAAAGTTGCAAGGCCTGAAACAGCTTAAGTGGAAAGTTGACATGAAACAGATCTTGCTACAAATTGGAGCAATTCTTATAGTTGCTGTAACGTGGGGTCTTGCATTATTAATCCCTAACTGTAGAAAAATAATGAAAATGCGTAAAGCAACTCGCACATGGATAACAAGAGAAAATAGAAGCCAACTGACAGATGTCACTATAGACATTATACTAGCGTTGAAAACAATCGCTCCGGACAGCAAAACGATAACCGCCGATAGAAAAAAAGAGCAATCAAACTACCGAGTGTGAAGACATGAACCAGGATGAATACATAAAACATCGTCTTGATGACCAGATCGGGTGGTATGATGGAAAAAGCCAATGGAACCAGAAAATGTATAAACGGCTTCGTGTTTTTGAATTTGCGGCCGCCGCTTCAATTCCATTCCTGGCAGGCTATATGACCGTCAACGCTCCATTCATTAACTTCACCGTCGGATTGCTGGGCCTGATTATCGCCGTTATTACAGGTGTCGTTACACTATATAAATTCCATGAGAACTGGGTCGAATACAGAACCACTTGTGAGTCTTTAAAACATGAAAAGCATCTTTTTTTAACAAAGGTTGCACCTTACGATGGTGACGAACCCTTTCCCCTGTTTGTACAGCGAGTAGAATCACTGATATCCAAGGAGAACACAAACTGGGCACAGTATATGACCAAGCCAACGGAGAATAAGGAGCAAGGCTGAGAAAGGCAGTGGTAGGGACATCCATAAATAAGTAAATAACTTGATATTGAGTTGTATTATTGATAGTAAACTTGCATGCTTATATTAGCCCACCTGGACGCACCGGGTGTTTTACATCATATCATCATCCGGGGAATTGAGCGTCGCAACATATTCAGAGACGATAAAGACAGAGATAATTTTATTGATCGTTTATCAGATCTTTTGCCTGCAACACAAACCGCCTGTTATGCTTGGGCATTTATCCCAAACCACGCACATTTTTTATTCCGAAGTAGTGGAGAAATATCAACTCTTATGATTACTTACAGGGTATTCAATCTATTTTAACAAAAGGCATAGACGACATGGGCAGCTTTTTCAAAACAGATACAAATCAATTATATGGGAGTCGAATGGATAACGTCTTAAAAAATCAGAATAATAGCTGTT
>JAIWDV010000296.1:0-2853 GCA_048632525.1 Bacteroidales bacterium
GAAAAGAACCCCAGGTCGAGATTGAAATTCATCTGGCAGAATCTCATGGTGATGAAGTCTTATGGAAATATGCCCTTGGGATAAAACAGGAAAGCCGGGGGCACCGAAATCCCTATGTGTTTTATGAAAAAGTCTGGAAGGGTAATAAACTAATCCTTGACCGGCCAAACGATGAAGATGATAAAGACAAACCGCGATTAAAACAGACCCACCTGGAGCAGATAAATGTCAACTTGCAGTTCAGGGACATAGTCAAATTTCTTGACTCAATTTATTATCTTCATCTGGTTCCCCAGGTTCTTCGTCATCCTGAAACCTTTACAGGGCCGGCAAGTAAAGAAGACCCTTTTGGCAGAAGCTTTCTGGAACGTATTGTTCAAACTCCGGTTAAGACACGGCGATCACGCCTGAAAAAAATCGAAAAAGCCCTTAAAATTGCAGTTCCTCAATTAATACAGCTTACTGATACGAGAGACAAAAGAGGTGTCCCGCATCTCGAAGCTATATATGAACATTGGAGACCCAATGCCGGCAAGCAAAGTGAAGATCAATTTTCTGACGGTACCTTGCGCCTTATAGGTTTTCTATGGTCAATCCTTGATGGGGATTCTTTATTGCTTATGGAGGAGCCTGAATTATCCCTGCACTCGGCTATTGTCAAAAAACTGCCTGGTTTGATCTGGCGTATCCAAAGCAGAAAAAAGAGGCAGATCATCATCTCTACTCACAGCTTTGATTTACTCTCAGACAAAGGAATCGGTGGTGAAGAGGTTTTGCTGCTCACCCCTGATGTCGAGGGAACAAATGTTGAACTGGCATCTTCAGTAAAAGATGTAAAAATCTTGCTGGATAGCGGATTCAGTATATCAGAGGCGGCCCTGCCGAAAACCGAACCGAAAAACTTAACCCAGTTGAGTCTGTTCAATGGATGAAACCATTCCAGTTTTAATAGCAGTTGAAGATGCGCTAAGCGAGGCTGTTTTAAGGGCAATGTTTGAGCAGTCATCCCGCACTTTTGCTGTCGGCGCCTGCCTGGGACGTGAAGGCAGCGGCTACTTGAAAAACAATATGCGAAAGTTCAATAAGGCGGCAAGAGGCATTCCCTTTTTTGTGCTGACTGATCTTGATCAAACAAATTGCCCTCCGACGCTTATTAACAGGTGGTTGACAGTTCCAAAGCATGAAAATTTGATATTTCGGATTGCAGTAAGGGAGATTGAATCATGGCTACTGGCTCACAGGGAAGCCTTTGCATCCTTTTTGGGAATTCAAAAATCACAGATCCCTCGAAGTCCTGATGATCTGGAAGATCCCAAAAGATTCTTGTTAAAACTAACAAAAAAATCAAAAAAACAATCCCTGAAAAAGGCAATTGTTCCTGCCGCCGGCAGCACCGCTAAAATCGGGCCGGATTATAACGGAGTTCTGATATCTTTTGTGCATAATTTCTGGCAGGTAAAAGAGGCTTCAAAAATTTCCCCGAGTCTTAATCGAGCATTCAGCGCTATTAAGGCTTTTAATCCGGTTTGAACAAAGTAAAATCATGAAGAACTCTACCATTGACCAGCTTATCATCAACTCTCCCTATGAAGAACCAAAACACTATTGGAGCTACGATAGGGAAAGCGATTATGCTGGCGTTTCCGATGACCGTTCTCTTGCAATAGATTTCGGTAATGTAAAAACCTATTCAAAGGTAGTGGTTTAATACGATTAATCAAGCTCAAAACCAGGAGGAAGCTGTAAAATTGGATACAACAGAAATGGTAAACAAAATGTGCCATCTTGAGCTGACCGCTGTGGACATTAAAGCTCTGTGTAAAAGCCGTGGTTTTACTTCGAGGGAGGCTAATTCCCGAAACCTTCTTGAAGGCTTTTTTTTGTCTGAAACAGGGGTAGCAAACGCCATCGGCAGACTGACAATGGATGAGGTTATTCTGCTTCATCTGATGAAATTGACCTCTGCAACCGTGGATGCGGCATTTTTTGATCGCATCTATGGCACTGAAAATAGCCGCAAATGGCGTTTTGGAACCTTTAATCAAAAATATAAGGATATTTTTAAGCAGGTAAAAACATCTCTTATTCGCCGGGGAGTAATTCTCTTTGCCGAAGAGCATGAAACCTGGGAAAAGAATACAAAGCTGGAAAGACTGCGATTCAGATTTCCGGAAGAATTTCATCCATTTCTTCCTCTTCCCTTTGGTCCGGCCAAAAGCATTCCAGGCCCTGGTAATTTCAACCAGACCGTTGTCAGGGACAAATTGATGGAAATATTAGACCGCCATGCATATGTATTCGAAGCAAATGGAGCAAAGCACAGCCTGTGCATTAAGGATGGGGAATTGCGTATGGGTGGCAAGGAGTTCCGTGCCGAATACCTCGTGGAATGGCAAAGAGCTATTTGGGATTTGGCCTTAAAAGAAGAGGAAAGCCCTAAAAAAGCCGGGCAAGGTTCTGTATCTCCAACCAAAGCTGTAGCCTATGCCCTTTCTCTGCTCAGTCCTGGTGAATGGATACTGCCTGATGAACTCTCATCATTTTTGAAGATTTTTTGTTATGGCATAGACCCGCCCGATCCCCGGAAAGTTTGCAATGCCGGCTGGAAGCAAGGGTGTCTTGCCAAACAAACGCTTGCAGGAGATACATATTACGCTCTGCCGGAAGATCATACTGATGCTGGAGCCCAAATGGATCCAGGCCGGTTCTTGAAAAAAACCAATGACGGCACCGTAATAGTGGATATTTCAACCATTCCTTATGCAAGTCTGGAATTTCTGGCCTGGATATCGAATTTTCGCGTGGCCGGCTCGCAATTGACAGCATTCCCCAACTCTGTCAAAATAGGCAGGA
>JAIWDV010000297.1:0-2840 GCA_048632525.1 Bacteroidales bacterium
CTTGATGCATAAGGATTTGCAAAAACCGCAGGCATACCCGTGGATATGTCGAGGATTTTTGCGAAGCCTTTATGCGCAAGAGAACGGCGCAGATCAAGTAAAAAATCGCTCAATTTAGGTTGAAATATAGGGTTTGGCGCCTTTCGCCACTCAGTTCACTCTCCTTCTGGTCTTACGATCAAAGATGCAGTACATCCTTCCATCTCGCTTACATTTTTTCCAGGTTAGAACTCTGCCGAGTATCCAACATAGTAATAACGGGCGCCCGGGTCGATGACAGACCCGCCTCGCGTCCAGTTGCTCGGCGATTTCTCGTCAAACAGGTTATCTATACCGCAGAATAACTCGTGGTTCTTGAACAGTTCATAACCGAGCCTGACATCAACCTGTGTATACGTGGTTTCGACCAATTCCCGCGATGGATCCGTGGCATAAAAATCTATGATCTTCCGGTAATACGTATGAAATTTCGTTTTACCGAAGTATAATGTGCTCCCCAATTTAACCTTATTTTGGGCATAGTCTTGAAGTCTTTCGCCAGTGTCATCATCTATTTTATGCAGATATTCCCACGAGGCAAACAGCTCCCAAAAATCCCACGGCTTGGCGTTAAAGGTAAGCT
The DNA here is from genome assembly GCA_048632525.1 of Bacteroidales bacterium. Taxonomy (GTDB): domain Bacteria; phylum Desulfobacterota; class DSM-4660; order Desulfatiglandales; family Desulfatiglandaceae; genus 4484-190-2. The sequence continues at coordinate 623 of JAIWDV010000297.1, forward strand.
CAATGCCGTCAATTTTCGCCTTATTAACGTTCATATATTCTGAAACAAAATTGAATACATGACCATGGCTTACCTTGACGTCAGTTACTTCGGCGCTGATCAGGTTGTCGATTTTTGAATAATGATAAGTGCCTTCCACGCCGAACCTCCTGGTTCTGTAGCCAAGAGCGGCTTCGTAGGTTTCTGATTTTTCCGGTTCAAGGTCAGGATTGCCTATGACATCGAAGACCCGATTTCCCGATGCTCGTTTGAAGCTCGAATACTGTTCGGCGAAATTAGGTGCTTTGAAGCCACAACCATAACCAACCCGAATAAACCAGTTTCCAGGCCGCCAGGACAAGGTAGCCCTCGGATTGGTGGTGTCACCAAAATCGCTGTAGTCGTCATGACGGACACCCGCTACCAGTGTGACATCGTCCCAAATCTGCCATTGGTCCTGCATAAGTATATGGTATAGCTTGCGGGCTGGCACTTTGGAGTATATGGTCTGCTCAATCTTCTGCCTCCTTGCACCGACGCCAAAGGTGGCCGTATGGTTCTTAAAAAAAGAGCGTGTAAAAAAAGTATTCAGTTCAATTTGGTCGTAGTCCGTCGATTCTGTTCCGGCTGTGCGATCTGATTCGGCATCATTCCGTCCGAAACCAAGAGCGATATCAAAGATACCAAGATCAGTCTCATTATGGTATTTGCCATCCAGGTGATAACGTTCTTCCTTTTCAAAGGTCGGGACGTTGCCGGCGGAACTAATGCCTTCGTCCTCCTCGTGGTAATATTCGAAATTCCATCCGAGCCAGTGATAGGCGCTTATGTCGTAAGTACCGCCATAGGAAAAAAACAGCTTGTCCTCTTGGTTCAGGGTGGTGAAAGGGTCATCGGTGTCTTCTTTGAATTCGTCACGCTTCTTGACCTCAAAGGAGACCCTGTGACGGGTGCTGCCGTATCTGCCCAAGTTGGCGGCACCCTTAAATATGATCGTGTCGCGCTGCTCTCTTTCAACGATGCCGCCGACAACTGTAGTCTGAAGGGATTTTTCATCCGTCGGTTTCTTGGTAACAATGTTAATAACACCAGCGAGCGAATCGGAACCGTACAACGCAGACATTGGTCCCCGTACGATCTCAATCTGCTTAATGTCTTCCAACTGCAGACCGTTCAAATCAGCGCTTGTGTTTCCGTATTTGACGGTTCTCCGCAACCCGTTCACCAGGATCAGGGTGTGGCCGTCATTAAACCCTCGTAGAGTGATGCGGGAATTGCTGCCACTGTCCCGGACGAAAAATCCAGTGGCATAGTGCAAGATCTGCGAGAGACTGCGGCCAGAAAAAGAGCGGATTTTCTCTTCATCTATGACCTCGACCGTGGCTTGGACATCCTCGATCCTTTGTTCCGTACCAGGTGAGGTTACTGTGATTATCCCCAGCTTTGCCGTATCCTCGTCCGCAAACACCAAAGAAGGACAGAGTACGGCACCAGCAGCAAAACAGATGGCAATCTGTTTCATCATCTTCATCATCTTCATCATATCCATCTTCTCCTTTTCAATTCTCAATGATATGTGGGCATGGAAATTGCGTAGTATCCGATACAACTTTTATCAGCTTGTTTGAAAAAGCTATATAGGAAACCTAATCTAAAAAACCGACGGTAAGACTAAAGGAACATCAATAAACAGGTGAACTTTCTCATCACTTAAATCTCCTTTCCAATGCCTATGGAAACCTGCCGTAACAAAGACAATGATAAGACCTATCTTGAACACAGTCAGGCTATTTTGCACTCTGGTGCCTAAAGACATCACACTCCGCTTGTTCCTCATAATGCCCCTTGTGCGGCAGCTTGATCCACCAAAACCAAAATACAAGCCTTCAACCACGATCTTTGTTCTCTTTCTTTTTTCATTTCGGTTTTTCTTTCAACCTCACAGATTCATCGAAGATCTTCTTTCTATCCAGTTCAAGCCAGTAATCTACTGACAACTTACGGATATGTGCAAAATATTCCCGGTTCAATCCCCCATATGTTTTAAGTGCGGCATTAATATCTTTTTTGATTTTGTTGAGCACATCTTTCTTGATCTCTAAGGTCAGTTTCTTGTTGCCGTAGATGAAGATAGCCGCTGCTTTCGGATTTTGTTCTAAAACCTCAATAGCGCCCCGGCCAAGGCTCGCGCCGGTTGCTGCCTGGAGCCCGTCATTCATACAGCTCAAGGGAGGCGATT
>JAIWDV010000298.1:0-2838 GCA_048632525.1 Bacteroidales bacterium
AAAAGATCAAGGATTTAGAACCCAGCTTGTTTGGAGCTCATTTCCAGCACAAAGTCCGGCAAATTGATAGATTACTTACCCTCTATGAGAAATCATTCAGCAATATCATTCAGCTTAAAACTGAGCAACATTTGAACCGGACCAATTGCCATTCCAGTTACGAGGCACTGGTCTCAAGCATTCTAATGTCCAATGAGCCAGGGCTGATCAAGTTGCTTTTCAGCCTGTCACGCTTGCAGGAAGTTTACTTTAACCTTCACCGGAACTCGCAACAAGTAGCCCTTAAAGTGGTCTTGAGGTCTTTAAAAAGAAAGATGGCCATCCTCCGATTCGACGATCGCACTCAAGCCCATCTCAATAGTTATCAAAGCCTTCTTGTGCGTGATTTTGAGTTGGAAAAGAAATTACAGAGAGTTGGTTATGATATTGGTATTACAAATGGAGATTTAATAGATTATTTAAAAATTGAGGACAACATTGAAATAATAGAACAAATTCAGCAACTATCAGCAATAGATGAAAGCATAATTAAAAAATTTGGAGTTGATTTGATATTCCTCCCCTGCGTGATCGACCAGCTACTGAATTCGAATATCTGGTGTATGTTTCGCATAGAACAATCATAGGTGATGCACTTATTCTCACGCTGATCATGAGAACCAGATTTCCCAAGTCGTGATCAAATGCAACAATTTCCTTTTTGTCTTCCTATAATCCAACACCCTCATCAAGGATGAAACGGTAGAAGCAGTAGTATATCTTCAAGCTTTTTTCCTCCTTGATGGTAGCGATACAATATACCTTTATGTCGTCCCAATCTTCAGAGAAGGCATTTGGGTCCGTGAACGGTTACTCGATTTTGAACAACACATACATTTCAGCCTTGAAAACCCATGTCCAAAACTTATCTTTGTTTTCCTTATGGCCGGTTTCGTCGACATTTACTTGTTCCTCCAAAGGCAGACGATCGAGCAGTTCACTGTATGGCGCTTCCAGAGACTGACTCACCTTCTCGATTACTTTCCGCAAATATCCCCGGGAAACCTTTTCTCCAAGGACGTCTCGGATGAATTTTCTGATTGTGGAAAATGATGCATGACAGACATTTTTCAGGTAGGCAACCAGCGCTGTCAAGCGCTCTTTGAAGAGCCCTTCCTTGACGACATCAGGAGGAAAAGGCATGTAATGAATTTTCTGACATTTCTCGCACCATACCGGATACGAACGATGTTCTTCTTTGATTATCGGGATTTCAAGCAGTTCCATTTGCTGGATGATGCGAGGAGGCGCTTCAAGTATACTGACTTCGCCATTACATACCGGACAAGCGGTTAGTATGTATGGATGAGTCTTGTCGATCTCATCTTCGCTGAAAGGAGGGCGAACATGCCTTTCATGTCCCGGTTGTCCTCCGATCTTACGTTTTCCCCCTTTTTTCTTCTTTTTGTTTTTTGGCTTTGTGATGTCATCAGAAGAGGGGCGTTTACTGGAATTAGAAGAGTTCTTTAAAAGTCCGGCAATCTTGTTTTCCAAAATATTAATTCTATTTTCAAGAGAGCCTATGGTATCGCAGAATCCACATAGAGTTTTAACCACAACTTCCGGGCCGGCATGATATATTGCCAAAGCATCATCAGGCAGCATGATATAACTCCTGGCGAAAGTTTCTGGTTAAGGGATGGACATAGACAGCCTTTTTGGAAAGCATCGGTTGACGCGACTTGCTGAGCTTGCCCTGACCGGTTGTTTCTCCCACGTGAATCCAATTATCTGCTTTATAGCAAGTTCCGCGGTAACGTTGGGTATCAACAAATGTTTCAACCAAATGAATCGGATGGTGGTATAATCGTTGCCAATCTTGTGACAGGCAATGACGGTTCAACGCCAATAGATATGACGCTAAACAGGAAACTTGTACCCAGGGCAATATCAAAAAACGGAGGTTATTGGCAATCAGATGAAGATTCTTCTCTCTAATCTCCCTGGGCCAGCCAATGAAACGGTCTCTTGTGCCAATGTACCATGGTGCTGACCCCCATGCCAGGCAAGCAATAGGGCGGTCATGGGAAAATGTGATATATTTGAGGTGCTCTCCAACAGGCTGAGTATAACCAAGATAGTGGTATTGATTGACAAGACTGTTGAACATCTTTTCAAAAGGGGTTCTGCGTACTTGTTCAAGCCTGACAGAAAACAGATTACAGATAGGAGTTTGGTCAATGACTACCCTGGCCGGCTTCTTTCGGTTTGCAAGAGGATTAGCTGGTGTACATTTTCGGGCAGGCAGTTTGATAAAGCCCTTTGATTCCAAAAGGAGAAGCAGACTTCGGCAGACCATATCTTTAAGAACGCCATTAGGTTGTCTCCAGTCCCATACCCTGCAAACTTCTTGAGAAATAAAGCGTCTGCTTTTATCAGGATGTGCTGCAATAATCCTCGTGACGGTTGCGATATCTTGCCTGGTAACAGATCGTCTTCGATATGTTATGACTGTTTCCATTCCTGACAGTATACCGTATCAGGAAGTGGAACGTAAATTATTTCTCAAAAAAATTACGGTGAGGTTTTAAACCTTAAAGTCAAAACGATTATTGCCCGTGAACGGATACCTCATGTATTACTCCTTCTATTAGAAAAAATGGATCATCTCATAGATAAGAATTTGCTTTCTGAGTAGCGAACAATGGCATAAATAGATAATAGATAGAGGTATCAATATTGACGGATGAACGCGAAAATGATAGGAAAATTACTGATGCCTCTGGCGTAGCTGATAAAGGCAATGTTTTCATAAGTGATGTCAGGGGCCAGGTAAGTTGGGATATGAACGAGTCATCT
>JAIWDV010000299.1:0-2834 GCA_048632525.1 Bacteroidales bacterium
GTTCAGGGGGCGATTATGGTTGCTCCCAACTAAAGCCAATCTAAGTTTGGTTTTTGCTCTTTGAAAAAAGAATCAATCGCGTCTACTAGTAAAGGAAACGATGGCAACGAACGCATTTGGCAGGTCTGTTTAAACGATAATATCCGTTCTACCCAGCGATTACCTTTTTCGCTTTGTGTCCCTTTGCTTCTCTTTCTCCATAAGACACCAAAGCGTAACATTCGCTCAGCACGATTATTTGTCGGTTCGACTCCGCTAACTTCAAGAAAGACCCATAGCGAATCGATCTGCCTGATCAGTGAACGGGCCAATGCTCCGGCTTCATCTTTTTGCTGGTGATGATCGAATATCAAATCTATGAAGCGTTGATAAAATTCATACCACTGGTCTTGATCAGGAGGAGCTTTTGCCCAATGGCAAAGTAGCTGGAGTTCTTTTAATATTTTTTTGCCGAAGTCTTGACTGACTTTATCTTTAGCTTCCGACAATGCTTTTGCTTTGCGAATTAAGTGGGCAAGACACGTCTGTCTGAGGTGAACCCATTTTTTATAGGTACCGTAATTGTCGCTTACCAGAATGCCTCTCCAGTCTTGTATTAATTCCAGAAAAGCTTCTTTGGATCGATTCTTATGAATCATGAAATATGCTACCGTGCTGTTTACCATTACCCACAGCCAATTGAGTGCGCCGTTTTGAAACCAAGAAGTTTCGTCGACATGGTTTATATCGTTTTCTCGGGCCAGTTCGCCAATTTTATCATAAATTGGTTTTAACGCCGCTGATGCCCTATCAACAACTCTTTGAATAGCACCGATTGAAATCGAGAAGTTAAGCACGGACTTACAAAAAGTACGAACCGTGTCGCGGCTATTGCCTTGTATGCCGCTCATTTCGGCGATTAGTGCACTTAATCTCGGACCATAACCGGTTTGATGGTCTTTAGGAACTTTGGCTTTTACGATCTTACCACAATTCTGGCACTTGCCTTTGTTGAGAATCAAGTGCAAAACATCCATTTTGATTTCGGGTAACTCGATAACCTGTTGTGTATAGTAGGGCTGCAGACTGTCAGCGATGATTGCTGAACACCCGCATTCACATTTTTCCGGTAAGATTTCTTGTTGCTGAGTCGGTTCCAATAGTTGTTGTTTGTGACCCTTGTGACCTTTTTGAGCTCCTTTTTTACGCTTGCTCTTTTTTCTCTTTTTCTCTGGTTTCTTAAATGGGCTGTCAGATGATGGTGGTTTACTGGAATTTTGAGAATTTTGATTCGTCTTGTTTTCAAGCTTCTCAGTTCGTTTTTCCAGCTGTTTGACTTTATTTACTATCAGAGCGATTGTTTGCTCCAGTTCCATGATATATTGTCGCACGGGCTCTGGAGTAGCTTGCCAGTCTTGATCTGAAAACGGCTGTTTGGCTTCCATGCTTGGAAGCGTAACACACAAAAAACGAAAAATCTAGTTTTTTATTCAGTTATTTCAATATGTTATGGGTGACCTAAATTCCTCATTAAATCAAGGGGTTATGTGACCGATCATGCCCCCTGAATGAATACGAATTGTCTATCTGTATTTTCCCATCAAAACAGGTACTTATGATATTATTCCTTGAGAGGGCTGGAGGGACGTTTACCAATGGATGACATAGACCACCAGAACGCAGGCAGGAACTCATGTCCGGAGGAAAAGGAATTAACAGATGAACTGATAAATCGACCAGATAACGGCAGCATTGTTGATGGTTTGGGATTAAGAAACATCATTGATCTTCTGCCAGCCTACCTTTCCATCCAGGACCGCTCCATGCACATCCTTTTTGCCAATCAGACCTTTAAGTCTGATTTCGGTGAAGGAATTGGTAGACTGTGTCATGAGGTTTATAAGGGGAGCCCGGAGAAATGCGAAGCCTGCCCGGTACAGAAAACCTTTAATGACAAAAAGGTTCACATCAGTGAAGAGACGGTCCAGTTGTCCACTGGTGAGATGGCAGATATGATTGTCTACTCATCCCCCATAGAGGATGCATCAGGCAAAGTTGTAGCAGTTATTGAGATGTCCACCAACATCACCAAAGTAAAGGAAATGCAAAAGGAGCTGAAAAATCTGGGCCAGTCCATTGCGATCCTGTCTCACGACATCAAGAATATCCTGGAAGGCCTGCAGGGCGGCGCCTATGTGGTGGATGAAGGGCTAAAAGACGGGGACATGGAGCTTGCGACCAGAGGCTGGGACATCGTCAAAAAGAATATAGATGAAATTACCATTGTCGCACAGAACATCCTCTATTCCTCAAAGAAAAGGGAACTCAAATACCGGAAATTTTCTCCTAATAAAATCGTAATTGATGTTGTGGATATGTTCCAGGAAAAAGCCAAGGCCATGGACATAAACCTCAAATATGAGACAAACCAGGCTTTACCCCTCGTTAGGCTGGATCCTTTGAGTATTCGCAGAATGCTGGAAAATTTCATATGGAACGCCCTGGAAGCATGCAAAAAAGATAAAGCAAAACATTTTCATACCGTGGTTGTGAGAGCAGACTTCCATGACAGATTTCAATTCAAGTTTGAAGTGGAAGACGATGGTGTGGGAATGGACGAAAAAACCAGGGCAAGTATCTTCGATGAATTCTATTCCACCAAGGGCAGCGATGGGACAGGTCTGGGACTTCTCGTGGCAGACAGGGTTATAAAGGAACATGGAGGAAAGGTGGATGTCTTGACAGCCCCAGGCAAAGGCAGTACTTTCAGGGTCATATTCAAGTTACATTAAGTGTTGGATGCATAACTGTTCAAATCTTCCTACATGATAAGGAGGGCATCATGGGAAATCTTT
>JAIWDV010000300.1:0-2822 GCA_048632525.1 Bacteroidales bacterium
CCCCGTTTCGGCCCGCCGCTTAAGTGTACAAGCCGGCTGAAAGAGATCATTACCAGGCACTATCTGCTCTCACGCTATGCCGAGGGGGCAAAGCCCGTTGCCTGGGTTACGAGCGGCGCGCCAGTGGAAGTGCTGAGGCCTTTTGGTTTTTACACGGTTTACCCGGAAAACCACGGGGCTCTTTGTGGTGCAAAAAAAATGGGGCCCGAGTTATGTGCTGTGGCCGAAGAACACGGCTATCATCAGGATCTGTGCTCCTATGCCCGGATAGATCTGGGACACTACTTCTCTGGCAAGACCCCTGTAGGAAAGCTTCCCAAACCTGATCTTCTTTTCGCCTCAAACAACATTTGCCAGACAGTGGCTTACTGGTACAAGGCCCTGTCCCATTACTTGAAAGTCCCTTTGATCTTATTTGACACGCCTTACAATTTCAGGGAGATTACTGATAGCGATATCTCGTATATGGTTCGCCAGTTCGAAGAAATGATACCCGTACTGGAACAGGTGTCGGGACGACAATTTAATTACCGGAAGCTTCAGGAATACGTCAGTGTGGCCAAGGATGCCTCGATCACATGGGGCGCAGTACTGGCTACTATGAAAGCCAGACCGGCGCCCATGACCATATTCGATGCCTTTGGTCATATGGTCCCCATCGTTTCCCTGAGGGGGCTTCCATTGGCACTGGAATACTACCGTACCCTTCTTGCCGAGCTCAGGGAACGGGTGTCCCGTGGTGTGGGAGCTATCAAACATGAACGCAAGCGGCTGATGTGGGACAATATCGCCATCTGGTACAAGATGCGGGATCACTCAAGTCTCTTCGCCGGGCAGGGCATGAACTTTGTCACCGCCACATACACCAATGCCTGGGCCGAGACAACCCCATATATGGATGAAAACCGGCCCTTTGAGTCCATGGCCAGGGCATACAGCCTGGTGATCCTCAACAACAATCTCAACAGCCGGCTGGAACTCATGGAGCGGCTTATAAAGGAGTATCAGGTGGATGGGCTGGTAATCCACTCGGCCAGAAGCTGCAAGCCTTATTCGGTGGGACAGTATGACCTGAAGCGCCTGTTAATGGAACGACTGGAGGTGCCTTCGGTGATTATTGAGGCGGATATTACCGACTCCCGGGCCTACTCCGAGGAGCAGACCCGAACCCGGTTAGAGGCCTTTTTTGAGGCAATGGAGGGATAGGGTTTGGACTATTTTGCCGGCATAGACGTAGGTTCTCTCAGCACAGATGTAGTCATTCTCAACGGTGGAGGTGAGGTGTGCGGCCACAGCATTATAGAAACCGGGGCGAACAGTACTGAAGCTTCCGAAGATGCACTTGAAAAGGCGTTGGCACAGGCTGGCATAGGCCGCGGAGATCTCGCAAAAATTGTGGCGACGGGATATGGCCGGGTTTCCGTGCCCCTGGCAGACAGAAAATTCACCGAAATCTCATGTCACGCGCTGGGGGCATATTACCTCTTTCCGGATACTGGCACGGTCATAGACATTGGTGGCCAGGATTCCAAGGTGATCCGGGTTGGAGAGGGTGGCAAGGTAGTGGATTTCACGATGAACGATAAGTGTGCTGCCGGCACAGGGCGCTTTCTGGAAGTGATGGCGGCCAAACTTCGGGTACCCTTAGATGAAATGGGCGATCTGTCTCTTCATGCGAAAGGCGAGGTACAGATAAGCAGTGTCTGCACTGTATTTGCAGAAAGCGAGGTTGTTTCCTTAGTGGCCCGGAACCACCCCAGGGAGGAAATCCTCCGTGGTCTTCACCGGGCCATTGTCAGCCGTGTTTGGAGCATGGTTAAGTCCATTGGGGTAAACGGCGAGGTGACCATGACAGGAGGTGTGGCTAAAAACAGTGGTGTGGTGGTACTCATGGAAGAAAGATTGGGGAAACCAATTCATATCCACAGCGAACCCCAGATCATAGGGGCCCTTGGTGCAGCCTTGCTGGCCAAGAGGGCTTTCGGGTAATTGATCATGGAAAAAACTCCATACTTGATACCTGGTTTTCATGGTGTTCGGGAGGCCCTGGCCCACGGCCCTGTCTGGATCAAAGAGGTCTGGATCGCGGAAGGGAAAAAACCGGCCCGAACAGAGGAAATCATTCGAATCGCAGAGGAACGAAAGATCCCCGTTCGTTTGAGAAAAGGTTCTGAACTGTCTCGGCTCTTGCCTGACATAGCGCACCAGGGTATTGTGGCACTGGCAGAAAAATTTACCTACTCGGATGTAGATCATCTCATCGATATCTCTTTAAAAAATAAGGGTCAGGGCCTATTGATAGCAGCAGATCACATTACGGACGAAGGGAACCTGGGTTCTCTTATCAGGACAGCGGCCTTTTTTGGGGTGCATGGGTTGATCCTTCCCAAGAAGCGATCTGCGGCTGTGAGCGCCCAGGTGCTAAAACGGTCTTCAGGGGCTTATGTGCATCTACCCATTGCCCGGGTTGTGAATTTGGGACGTGCTCTGGATTTGTTGAAAAGCAAAGGCTTTTGGATCATTGGTGCATCGGGCGAGAGTCGTGAATCCATTTATCAGTTTGACTGGAAAAGGGACCTGGTTTTGGTCTTTGGAAATGAACAGCGAGGCCTGACCAGGACTGTCCGGGATTGCTGTGACCAGTTGGTCGGTATTCCCGCATCAGGACATGTTGAGTCGCTTAACGTTGGAGTGGCAGGCGGTGTGATTCTATCAGAGATATTCAGGCAGCGGGAAACTCCTGAGGGCGCCCACCGTGAGTAAGGCTTTGATCAGGACGCACAATGGCAGTCCCACCACATTTGAATAAGACCCTGATATGC
>JAIWDV010000301.1:0-2812 GCA_048632525.1 Bacteroidales bacterium
TCCAGGGCTATCTTCAGCAGTATATAGTCGGGACCGCCGTTGGTCGCCGGGAATAAAGGGGCGATGCCCATGTTCTTGAAGGTCTGAAGTTCCCCGACCTCCAAATCTGACAGGTAATCTGTGATAAATGGATCCATTGTGTTATCTCCTTTATCTCCACTCTATATATATGGCTCCTCGCTGTTTCATGTGGGTAAGTTGTACTTAAGCTGTCCAGCGATGAGATAGGCCATGGTGATGAGATTACGGTTGGTTCGATATCCACGAGCGCGTGCCTTAGCAGCCTGGATGAGACTATTGAACCCCTCCAGCAATCCAATGGTGATCATGCTGTCGAACCAATTGAGGACTCCTTCCCAATGACGCTTGATGGTCTTTGCGGCCTGAATAATGGGTTCCAGGCGACTGTGGGTGGCCCAGAAATACCAGCGCTTCAGGAAAGCTTCCCCCGTCTTTCGGTCGGGTTGTTCAAAGAGTTCTTGAAGGGTCAGGCGGATCTGATACGCTCTGGCTGTCTTCAGGTTGTGGTCCGTCAAGGAGTCCATCTTTCGACGTTGCTTACCGGTCAGATTGTTGGGGTTCTTGAGCCACAGGTAGCGCGTTTTCTTCAACACGTCTGTGGTTTTGGCCTCCTGCCGCCGGACTTCGTCCACCGCCTGGTTCATGATCTTCATAATATGAAATCGATCAAAGGTGATCTCCGCATTGGGAAAGGACGCATTCACGCCTTTTATATATGCGGGCCACATATCACAGCAGACCTGTTGGACCTGATCGGGGTCGCCCCCGTGGGCACTCAGGTCGACTGCGAAGGTACTGACGGTGTCTTGATCGCGCCCTTCCGCCCCGTACAGGAGACGTTTTACGTCCAAATCGAAGAAGAGACTGATGTAGTTATGTCCCCTGCGACTGGCCGTTTCATCCATGCCGATACGGCGCACTTCAGAGAAATCGGCCTCCCTGCGGGCTTCTTCGACATGATGGTGGAGCACGCGCCAGATGCGTGTATCGTGCTCGCCAACTATGGCTGCAATGACCGCCACAGGCATCTCGCGAGCCATGATCATGATCAGAGCTTCGAACAGCGCCGTGAAGCCGCTGCGGGAGCGTGTCCAGGGTACTTCCACGGTCTTGATACCGCATCCCTGGGGACACTCAACTCGTGGAACCCGGGCATGTAGATAGGTCTCATGTTGAAAGAAGTTCAGATGACGCCATGTTCGTTCCTGCGTATCGTATGCTTTGGCACCTTCTGCTCCACAGACCGGACAGGAGAATGTGCTGCCTGCATCGAAATCGATGGTGATGTCCAGGCGTTTCTCTTCGATCGAGAATGTGTCTTCGGTGACCTTCCATGGAGCTGATAGACCGAGCGCTGCTTCTAATGTGGAGTAATTCATGACTGTTGCCTCCGCGGTGAAAGTATAGGAACTGGTCTTGATTCTACCTGAACTCAAAGGTTGCTTAATTCAGTTTACCCATACAAAATAGCGAGGAACCAAAAATATATTGCCGTCCGTTTTATCTACCAATCTTATGACTCTCTAGCTTTTCATTCATATTGTCATTTTTCGTTTCTCTCTTTAGTTATTTTCATCATCATATTTTCGAATGACGGCAGCTAAATTATTCCGGTAGCCTTCAGCATCGCCATATTCAAAAAAGTTGTAATATCTTGTATGCGGGTCTTTGACGCGCGTGGCATGTTTAATGGGGCACCAGTATTGTTCGGTGCGGGCAATAATCTCTTTGCCGTAGGCAGCCACGCCGCTGCCATAGCCGCAGTAAACGCAGTTGAATTTTTCTAATAAATTTAAATAACCTAAATAATGGCGGTCTACTATAAAATAGTCTTTGCGTTTAACGATGGGAATACCGTAGACTCGAAAAGTAATGTGTTGGTAGATAAAAATGCTCACGTCAAAAATCGAAATAGGGATCACCATAGAATAAATGATAGGCGCAACAATAAAACTTCGCAGCCGAGCACTAAAGACATATCTCAGTAGATGCACCCTGTATTTTTCTTGTTGCTTGCGGATGCTTTGTTCAAAGCGTATTTTCTGTTTTTGATAACTACTGATGATCTCACGATTCTTTTTCTTGATTTCCTGTTCCAATTCCTTTTCCAGCTGTATTATTCTTTCCAGAGTGTCTGCAAAATCTACTTTCATAAATTCCTCCTAAGAATTTAAAACTTAAAACAGATTGCTTTGAATGTTTGAGTTTCGTTCTTCATACTCTTAAGGGTGAGCCAAGCCACTTCTCTTAGTCTGCGCATTCCAGGGGGCGTAACACATTCTTCAGTGGCAAGTACCAGTTTCGTATCCGGTTTGCCTTCAGCTTCTGCAACCTAACGTCCGAGCCAACCGGAATTTTACGCATAACAAGGAACATGCTGCGCGTAAAATTCCGGTGTTTAGCAATTTGTTATCTGTTTCTTTTATTTCTTAGATAGTGGAACAGTAGTGCCTGCTAAATCGCTAATAACATTAACCAAATCACTGCCTGAGGGAACAATTATCTTGGCATTATCTCTCAATGATTCACTTACAGTTTCTAGCTTTTTAAGTAGCTGCGCATTTCCAATAAAGTATTTTTCAGCTGCTTCGTTTACGATCTTTATTGCATCTCCATCTGCATCTGCTTTTAATCTAATCGCCGCAGCAATACCTTCAGCTTTTTTGATTTCTGCTCGCCTTTCTCCATCTGCTTGAGTTTCGATTGCGGTTGCTAAATCAAGCGCTGCTATTTTTTCGTTTTCTGCTTTTACAACCTGATTCATGGCATCTTGAACATCTGGCGGAGGTTC
>JAIWDV010000302.1:0-2792 GCA_048632525.1 Bacteroidales bacterium
ACCCGGCAGCGGGATCCTCCAGAGGCGGATAAATCTACGCTCCGCTTCGACAGGCATGGATAATCACAATTTTTTTTGTGTATTTTCATGCCCCGTAGCTCCGGAAGATGGTACTGGGGTGCCTTTTCTTGCCCTGTTAAATGCCTTTGTGATTTTATTTAACCGGGGTGCGGCTGTATCAATAATGATGGAATCGTAAAAGTCGTCACTCCGGTGAAAATCGGAGTCCAGAGCCTTTGTAAATGCTCGAATAGACTGGATTCCGGCTTTCGCCGGAATGACAGAAAGAGTGGTTTTTCGACTTTTTGCGAGATCATCAATAATGAGGTTTGTAAAATAACTTTCAGGTAATTTTTATGGATTGGAAAGAGAGAGTCTATTGCGGTGAAATAACCTCTTCCCATGAGGGCCGGGATGTCCTGCTTATGGGTTGGGTGGACGCCATCCGGGACCATGGTAATGTCTTATTCATTCACCTCCGGGATATTCGCGGTATAGCCCAGGTGGTTTTTAACCCTCAGATGAATAAGGCCAGTTACAAAAAAGCTGCCACCTTGAGGGAAGAATATGCAATACAGGTCCGGGGAAAGGTAGCCATAAGGAAAAAGGGAACGGAGAACCCGAACCTGAAGACGGGTGGTGTAGAGGTTTTCGCAACTGATCTGGTGATATTTTCCAAATCAAAAAACCTGCCATTCCAGATCTCTGAAAAGGCCATGGTATTCGGGGAAGAGATTCAAGCCAGTCCTGAAAACGTGGACGAGGACCTGCGATTACAGTACAGATATCTTGACCTTCGCCGCCCCTCTATGCAGGAAATTCTTATTAAAAGATATCAAATCATCAAATGTATCCGGGAGTACCTTGACCAGTTGAATTTTATTGAGATAGAAACCCCGTTTCTTACCAAGAGCACCCCGGAGGGAGCCAGGGATTATCTCGTGCCAAGCAGGATACATAAGGGTAAATTCTATGCCCTGCCACAGTCCCCCCAGCTCTTTAAGCAACTCCTTATGATGAGCGGTACTGACCGCTATTTCCAGATAGCCCGGTGTTTCCGTGATGAAGACCTGCGACCTAACCGGCAACCTGAGTTTACCCAACTGGATCTGGAGGCGTCTTTTATTGATGAAGAATTCATTTATGAAATCATCGAAGAGTTGACGGTCAGGGTGTTTGCCCTGGGAGGCAAGGACCTGCCCAGACCGTTTCCCAGGATGGAATATAGTGAGGCCATAGAGCATTACGGCACTGATCGGCCGGACATTCGCTTTGACATGGCATTTGAGGATGTCACGGACATTGTTCAGGATACCGGGTATTCCGTTTTCCGACAGATCATCAGCAACGGGGGACAGATTAAAGGGTTCTGCGTAAAGGGACAGGCAGCGGCATTGAGTAAAAATGTGCTCCAGAATGAATACTCCATGAAGATCGCGCCCTCCTTCGGGGCCAAAGGTATGACATGGATGAAAGTCATCGACGGGAGCCTGGAATCCAATATCGTCCAGTTTTTCACCCGGGCCGAACAAAACGGCCTGATGAAGCGTTTTGGGGCTGAAGATGGTGATGTACTTATAATGATTGCCGATGTCTCCCGTGACCTGATCAGTGAGGTGCTTTGCAGTCTTCGACTCCACATCGCTGACAGATTAGATCTGATCCCTGAGAACAGCTACCGCCCTTTGTGGGTTTGCAACTTTCCGCTGTTCGAACTCAAGGATGGGAAGGTGAGCTCCCAGCACCATCCATTTACAATGCCGGATCCAGCCGGTTTTTCTCCCACAAACATGGAGGAATTGCTGGGCCTCAATTCCAGGGCATATGATCTGGTTGTAAATGGGGAGGAATTAGGCGGTGGGAGTATCCGTATCCACAAAATGGAGACCCAGGAAAAGGTTTTTAAGGCCCTTGGTTTGACTAAGGAAGAAGTGGAAACCAAGTTCGGCTTTTTTCTCAGGGCATTGGAATATGGTGCGCCGCCCCACGGTGGAGTGGCCCTTGGTATCGACAGGATGATTGCAATGATTCTGAGTGTCCCGTCCATTCGAGATGTCATTGCTTTCCCTAAAAACCGACGTGCTCTTTGTCCGCTGAGCCGGGCTCCGTCTCCGGCGGACAAATCCCATCTTGAAGAGCTGAATCTGGGCTCAGGATTTCGTACACGAAAGGCCGGAAGCAGAATTTATGGGTCGACTCAAGAAGATATCACCGAGCATGAGTTAAAAAGACCTGAAAAGATTTCCAGAGATGAGGTCGCACACGTGGCAAAACTTGCACGGTTGAAGCTTGATGATTCTGAGGCTGCTATATACCAGAAAGACCTGAATTCTATTTTAGATTATTTTGAGACACTTAAAGGGTTAGATACGGAGAAGGTACGTCCAATGAGTCATGTATTGGAAGTAAAGAATGTCTGGCGAGAGGACAAACCCGGTAAAGCAAAAAAGACAAAGCCATTATTGTCAAACGCCCCCGTGAGAGAAAAAGGTTACTTTAAGGTCCCGAAAATATTAGAGAGTTAGGGAAAGTAATAGTTCACCGCAGAGACGCTGAGATCGCAGAGAAAAGATATTTTGTTTTCTGCTGATCAAGGATTCTCGCTATGCGGAAGAGGGCAGAAAAGAAAATAGTTCGATGCCCTCTTAGAATGACAAAGGTCAAAGCCCAAATTTCAAATGAATGCCAAATGACAAATGCTAAAAAATATATGTCCACCCATTAATTCAAACGCAGCCTACACTGGTGAAGATGCACAATGGGGAAAAAAATAAAAAACTGATCGTTTTGGA
>JAIWDV010000303.1:0-2789 GCA_048632525.1 Bacteroidales bacterium
TTGCCAATAAGCTGACAGGAAAAAATATTCTCCATTATTACATCCTAACCGAAGAAGTGAGTCATTTCGTTTATCTATTTTGGAAATGCGGGATCAGTGATATATCCCCTTCAGATGTTTCTCTTCAGGAGCTTGAGCTTCAGGGCAAAATCGATAGGTATATTCTATTAATGGATTTTTTTATGAGACAGAATGATGGCGAAACACCGGTGTGGATGAAAAGCATGCTTTTTGACAAATTACCTCATCGATTTGAAAGCCACCCGGAAGAAATTTATGCAAAGGCCAATCTGTTCGCAAAAAAATATTGTAGTGTCATCGAGCACAACTTCATATTGAGACAGGACATGGATGGTCTTCTGAAGGATGTAAGAAGATTATACAGCTATAACGAAAGAAACAAACTAAATCATATTGCACGTTCTCGTTTTATCAATTAAAGATACCCTCAAACAACCAGCGAATACTGTAAAACTTCATCTATCATCATTACCTTTTCTACATCGCAAAAGCATGAGTTTCGTTGGGTTTCGGCTCTTCTCATTACGTCGTTCCAATCCCTTTCTCTTGTAGGATGGGTTGAGGTAGAAAACAGCTTCTCATATACAGTGCAACCCTTGCACTCCGTAGTTTCTGCATACCTCACATGATACCATGCATCTGGATATTGTATTCTCAGTGGCCTGGACATAATCCATTTTTATAACATAGCAAACATGAGTCAAGCGTAGACCCCTTTATGGCTTTTAATGGCATGCATTCCCTTGTAGACTTAGAATTTTAAGGGTGTCCCGCTTTCCTGAGATTTTACCCCAAATCATACCGTATCTTGTCTATTTCCCAGCAGACAATTTTTCTTCAGCAACGCGGAGGGCCGCAGCTTCACTCGTAATGCCCTCTTTCGCCGCCAGATCAAAGATCTGCCGTAGGGCACGCCGGACACCCTCGGTTACCTCCTTCTCTGTTTGCTCTTGAGTCCAACCGTACATTTCCATGCGGATAAGAAATATTGCTCCGCCAATGTTGATCACATAGTCAGGTGCGTAGAGAATGCCTCTAGATTGAAGACGTTCAGCATCTTTCGGTTCGGCAAGCTGATTGTTGGCGCCTCCGGCCACCACGCGGCATTTTAGTTTAGGGATTGTGTTGATGTTGAGCACACCGCCCAGGGCGCACGGGGCAAATATATCACACTCTGCGGTATAAACTGCCTCAGCCGGAACGAACTGCAATCCGAGTTCATCCCGAAAGTGACGGATAGCACCTTCGTCTACATCGCTGAACATCACTTCGGCACCGGTTGAGCGTAGGTACTCGATCAGGGCTCCACCGACGCTACCTGCTCCTTGCACCAGCACCCGGCGGTCTTTCAGGGATCTCTCACCAAAGATTTTCTCGCAGGCGGTCTGTATGCCGGCGAACACTCCCAGCGCCGTGGCCGGACCTGATGATCCAGCTCCGCCGACAGCCTGTGTCCTACCGAAAATGTGGGGAGAGCCCGTCTCAGCGATAATGTCCATATCAACGGAGGATGTCCCTACGTCTGGACCAGTGATAAATAGGCCTCCGAGTTGATGAACCAGTTCACCATAGCGTTGAAGCAGTGCCGGACGAGACTGTCGATCAAAGTCTTGAGGGATAGCGATAACGGTCTTTCCCCCGCCAAATGGCATTCCTGATACGGCTAACTTGTAAGTCATCCCCTCAGCGAGTCGGAGTGCGTCCTGCAAAGCTGCCTGAACATCAGGGTAGGACTTCATACGCGTGCCACCAGCCGCGGGGCCGAGACGGGTGGAATGGATTGCGATGAAAATCCAGGCTCCAGTGGGTTTGTCAAAGCGGACAATGACGGTTTCACCGTTCCATTCTCTCAGTAATGACTCCACCACAAACTTACCTCCTTTACTGAAAAGGGGTCTACGCTTGACCCCTGTACTTAACCAACTTTAGAGCAGCGCATGTTTAGTGTCCAGAGAATTTAGGATCGCAGATAGGATGCTCCATTTACGTCGACAATGCATCCGGTCAAGTAATCTGTGCCTTCAGAAGCCAAAAATACAACAGTACGCGCTACTTCTTCTGGTAGCGCTACCCGTCCAAGAGGGCTTTGACCTCTAATTGCATCTCCTTTCGGTCCGGAAAGCATTTCAGCAGTCATATCCGTATCTATAAACCCTGGCGCAACCACATATACAAAAACGTTATACTGCGCAAGTGCAAGTGCCATTGATTGACTCAGCGAATTGAGCCCCGCCTTGCTCGCTCCGTAAGCAGGAGCATCTGGTTCGCCTCGAAACGCTCCCCTCGATGAAACATTCACAATTTTCCCTCCGCCCTGCTTTTTCATGTGCTGGATAAGACAGAAGGAAGTATTGGCGGGACCCAATAGATTTGTGCGAATCGTACGCTCCCATTTCTCCTGCCACTGTTCGTAAGTCAATTCAACTATCGGATATTCCTCGAATATACCCGCATTATTTACTAACACATGAATTCTTTCCGTGGCATTAAGTACGGTATCAACCATCTCTTGAACGGACACAGGATCAGACACGTCGGCTTGCACTAGCAGATGTGGGCCGCCAGGAAGATCAGCAAAAGTTTGCTCAGCAGCCTGACGGTTTTTATGATAATGAATAGCTACGCGTGCACCCGACTCAGCAAACCTTTGGGCAATTGCGCGTCCTATCCCTCTTGAAGATCCTGTAACCAGAACATTCTTGTTCACGAAATCAAATTCCACGTTATCCTCCGGGAATGCGCCTAAAAAGTGGTCGTGCGAAGATCTT
>JAIWDV010000304.1:0-2789 GCA_048632525.1 Bacteroidales bacterium
CTGCCGTTGTTGTTTGTTTTACCAGTCTTATCTCTTTGGCAGATACCTTTTAACAAAGGGCGCTGTTCTCCTCCGAACCAGGCTTCGATTCTACTCCTATCGCTTTTTGTGATTTTATACATCCCGTAGATTACATCATCAATTTTCTTTACAATGGTTTTTATTTTTGGATTGTCATGGGGCTCCTGCAACTTTGAACTTATATTTTTTTTTGTATTTATGAGGTTTTTTGCAATAGATGCCAGTGATTGGATATTTTCTATATTCCAGTCTTTGGGCAATGGAAATTCTTTGCGATATTTATTGATAGGAATCTTGTGTCCTCTTTGACGTTCATGAAACCATAGGCTTGCTATTGGGTGGTTTAGTATCGCCCATAATGCATAAGTATAATTTTTTTTGTCGATCTCGCTTTCGCTTTTCGAAAAAGTTGCATCAAAGCTTTCAGAAGGCGCCACGACCTTTCGGGAATTATCTGGTATATCTATAATGGCAACAGAGCTCCATTTATACTTCCATGGAGCTTTTCGGTTTGCCCGAAACATAACCATGGATTCGTTTTGCTCAAGATGCTTTCGTAAATCTTTCCTTTTTCTTCCTTCCCTGAGATTTTCATCTATCAGTTCCAACCACCCTCTACTACCATCACTGAAATCCGAATACGGATCAGTGCCTTGAGCATTGCCACTCCATGGGTAGGCCTCCTGAGATTTTTGTTTACTTTCCTTATCTTTGAGAATTTGAAGTCCATTCTTCACATCGTAATAATCAGAAATATAATTTGAACTCATTTCCATTTTCGATAAAATATCATCAAAAACTGTTGGAACAAGGTGTTCAGGTGGATTGGTAACATCAATATGGATAGTCCCATGCAATTTCGCCTCCCTTCCTACGGATGGAACATCAGAAAGGGAGCGGATATAGAACATCTTAGACAGCGGAGCGGTCTTGCGTAAGACCCACGCCATGGCAGGACGATTCACATTATCAAACCATCCCACCGGTATATCCCACTGTTCTAGGATTTGGCATTTCTTTAAAATCTTATGCCTGGTTGTTTTTACTAACTGCTGATCTAATACTGTTTCAGTAAGGATTATACCTATCAAACCACCCTCAGGAAGAATATCCAAACAATGATTTAGAATCAAAGCCGAGCGATCAAGCTGGTTTCGGGTCCTTGGTTTGTCTGTGTTTGACGCGCCCCCGCTTTTCCCCCCAAAGGGCGGATTTGCTACGATGATGGTTGGTGTTACTTTAATTTCCTTTGTCCATCTACGTCCAAAGTTTTCTTTTTCTGCGTCCAGATGAGTCACTTTCCAATTATTCTTATGAGGTGGATGAAACAGCCTCAAGGTCATACGCGTTATTTCGGCTGCAAATTGATCTCTGTCATTGCCAAATATGGAGCCGACAAGTTTTTGATGCCGTTCATTTTGAGGGATACTGAGATAAGCAGCATTCGCAAGTCGTTCGTAGCCTGCGGTTAAAAGGCTCCCCGATCCACAGGTTGGATCTGCCACAATGCGGTTATTTGGAGGAAGCTCTTCTATAGGCATACGTCTCAAAAGTGTTTTCGCTAATATTGATGGCGTGTAGTGAATTCCCCATTGATCGCGAAGCTCTTTTGTAACGAAAGCTGATGCGTAGAACTTACCAACCATATCAAGACTTACCTGGGAAAAATCAAAAGCGGAGCCTAATCGTTTAAGAATAGGATCGAGCTTTCCGGCAATCTCATTGGATATATCAAAGTAGCCGGGTAAAGAGTTCTTAGCAAACGACAAGAATGTTATCGCGCCCGAAGACAACGGCCAATTTTCTTTCAATCTGTCACGAAGAATTCGGGCGCCAAGTACTGAGATAGCAGCATTTATAACTCTTTGCTTATCTTTTTCAGTTATGGATGCTATAACTTCTCTGACTCCTTTCTCAAATCGATCAACAAGTTCTTTGTCAGCAATTTTAATTGCCTGTTTAATAAGGTCAGGCGCAACATCAAACAACATGAGTTGTTCGGGAACCAACTTTGCTTTTTCCAAACGACGTGGCGTGAAAAATTGTTGCTTATCTCTAAGGTATTCTTCAAATCTGGAAAGGGGAATAATTTTGCTTTTTGCTTTTTCTCTCTTAAATGTGGCCGCATCCTTACACAGGCCAACTGCTCTCACCCTGGGTTCAGCCATGCCACGAATCTTTTTATATTCTGCAAGCACTATTACTGGTGTAGCCAATGCACGAAATGGAGAAATTTCTGAATCAAATTGAATTTTGTCGGCATTTTCGGTGCCTTTTACAGATATAACTGCCGTATCCGCATCTTGACGCAAGGAGCTTGAATAGGCCACCATGTCTGCATTGTGGGATTTTCCTCCCTCCCTGACAAAGCGTATATCACGGAGAAGCATCTTTTCTTTTTCAGAGTACCCCACCTGTTGAAAAGCCGAGCTTATTGTGTTTCGGATGGAATCATCCAACTTTTCATGCCCAGTTTTATGTTCTGATAACTCTTGCATGGGATGTGCCTCTCTTTTTGAAATGCCTGGTTTAATATCTCTTGCGCATGTGATTGAGGCATGATTATCACAACTCGGTCAATTCAGCCGAATCAGAATAGGGGATAATTGCCCCTGCGCCCCTTCTTCGCCAGATTATTTCTCTGTGCGCAGCATCATACACCATTTGTTCTTCAGGGAAAGTCATTGCAATTTTTTTGATAACTCTTTTTTCTTCTTGAGTCAGAGGTTTTACCATTAACTCATCGGCGTTTTTTATTTCATCAATCA
>JAIWDV010000305.1:0-2788 GCA_048632525.1 Bacteroidales bacterium
CATGTCTCCTCCCCCGTCAAGAGTACAGTTGCCGCCCTGACCCTGCTTGCCTCTTTCTCGGGCATTTTGAGCCTGCAGTTATCAGGCGTTGTAAGCTTCAGGGGCGGACAGATCCATGCCGGAGGGCTTGTGGGTGTAGAACTGGCTGAATTAACTAAGAGTTTTCTCAATTTTTTTGGAGCATATGTCTTTTTTTTAGCGGTTTTCATCATTTCTCTCATGATCGTATCACGCCTTTCCTTAGGTTGGCTTTTTTCCAGCCTGGGCCTGTGGATCATGGGCGTCCTGAGACACATAAAAGAAGCGATAAACAAAAAAAAGGAGCGCAAGAAAAGGTCACGCAGGACTACGTTGGCCAGGACAAAAATTAAATCGAAGCCGAAGGTTACAATTGTAAAACCAAAACGAGAGCCTGAAAAAAGGCCCGAACAAGAACGGTTCGGTTTTATGAACGTTGCCGGCGAATTCACGCTTCCCAGTGTTGACCTTCTTGATGACCCGCCTGAGAGGGAGGATACCGGCATACAACGAGAAAGCCTGGAGATGAATGCCAGGCGTGTTGAAAAAAAATTGGCAGACTTTGGCGTTCAAGGGGACGTCACTGAGATCCTTCCCGGTCCTGTGATCACCATGTACGAATACAAGCCCGCTCCGGGAGTAAAAATCAGCAAGGTGGCTGGACTCTCTGATGACCTTGCGCTGGGCTTAAGGGCGCCCAGTGTTCGAATCGTGGCTCCCATACCGGGAAAAGCTGCCATTGGAATTGAGATCCCCAATAACAAGAGGGAAATGGTGTGTCTTAAGGATCTATTTCTAAGCTCCTCTTACAGGGATTCCAGATATGACCTGCCCATTGCCCTCGGCAAGGACATCACCGGAGAACCTGTCATTGCGGATCTCACAAAGATGCCTCATCTCCTTGTGGCCGGTGCCACTGGAGCAGGCAAAAGCGTCTCCCTAAACACCATGATCAACAGTATCCTGTTCAAGGTTTCTCCGGAAATGGTCCGGTTTCTTATTATTGATCCAAAAAGGATTGAACTGTCTATATACCATGATATCCCCCATTTGCTCCATCCGGTGGTGGTCCAACCAAAAGAGGCTACCAAGGCACTGAGATGGGCCGTGGAGGAAATGGAAAGGCGATATATGCTGCTTTCTGACAGGGGGGTCAGAAATATCAACAGCTATAACCGCAAGATTCTCAAAGGCCAAAAAAAAATAGTGACCACAGATGAGACCGAGGGGGCGGACAAGCCCCTGTACTATATCATCCTCGTCATCGATGAGTTGGCAGACTTGATGATGGCCTCCGCCAGAGACGTGGAAGAATCAATTACCCGCCTGGCCCAGATGGCCCGTGCCGCAGGCATTCATCTTATTATTGCGACACAACGCCCGTCGGTGGATGTCCTCACAGGCATTATCAAGGCCAATTTCCCGGCTCGAATCTCATTTCAGGTTGCGTCCAAGGTTGATTCAAGAACCATCCTTGATACAATGGGCGCTGAGGCACTTCTCGGTGAAGGGGACATGCTGTTCATGCCTCCAGGTGTGGGACGTCTCACGAGGATTCATGGGGCATACATCTCTGAAGAGGAAACAAAAAAGATAACTGATTTTCTCAGGAACCAGAGAAAGCCGGATTATGACCCCACCGTTTTGTCCGGGATAGCCCGGGAAAAAGATTCAGAAGAAGAGGAAATGGAACTGGACGAAAAATATGATGACGCGTTGGAAGTCGTGTTTAAGACAGGCCAGGCGTCTATTTCCATGTTGCAGCGCAAACTCAGAGTGGGTTACAATCGGGCCGCAAGAATGATTGAGGCAATGGAAAAGGAAGGTATTGTGGGCCCTTCAGATGGAGTCCGGCCACGGGATGTTTACGGCAGGAGAGGGTAGGAACTCAGCACAACTATAAAGAAAAAAGTGAGCTACAGTATGGGGAAAACATAACAATGACAAAAACCTTCATAATATTCAATCTCATTGTGCTTCTGTTCCATGGAAGCGCGGCATTTGCTAAAGATGATCTATCCACTGTCCTTGAAGGAATCAAGGGAAAGTATGGGAATCTTCCCGGTCTCAGTATAGCCTATACCCGTGAAGTGATTACCAGGTCCATGTCCATGCTGGGCAATCAGGTAAAGGGAGATCTTGCCACTGGCCAGATGTTTTTCAAGCCTCCTTATTTCCTGAAGCTGGAGCAAAGAACACCAAACATCGAGACCCTTATCGCCAATGAGGAAACGCTCTGGTGGTATATCCCCGATAAAAAGCGCGCTCATAAGTATCCCTCACAGGAGTTCGGTAAGGAATTAAGGCTTTTGAGCGATATATTAAGAGGGCTCAGCCAGGTGACGAAGAATTTTCAAATTATGATGAACGATCAGACTGAGAAGGGAAAATATCAGATTGAACTCATACCGGACCCTCCCTGGCAGGAAATTGATCGCATCGTCCTTACTGTAACCCATGCGTATGATATCCGGGTGGTGAATATTCACAATCAGTTAGGAACCATAACCCGGTTCACACTTGAAGGCCTGACTGTAAAGGATAACTTTGAAAAGGGTTTTTTCGAATTTATTCTCCCGGAAGGTGTCGAGTTGGTGGAGGAGAAAGGCTAAATGCTGTCAAGTTGATCGGGCTCAGGCCACCACAAGTGCTAAGTTATTTTGTAAATATTCACAGGTTGCATTTATGCCATACGGGGTTGTTTTAAAAGATGAACGTCTAATCACGCCAAGGCGTGAAACATCGAACGTCCAATCACGCCTTGGCGTGA
>JAIWDV010000306.1:0-2746 GCA_048632525.1 Bacteroidales bacterium
AGTCATCTTCAGAGCCCGTGAGATTATAAGCGATCCCGATTCGGAAATGCTGGAACTGGCTGAGTTGCTCGAATCGGATCAGGCCATTGCCACCAAAGTTTTAAAACTGGCCAATTCCGCTTACTACGGGCTTAAGGGAAAGGTGTCCTCGATCCGACATGCTTCCAGTCTGTTGGGATACAATATCATTGGTCAGCTCATTTCCATGGCCGGGTCTTCCTCACTAATGGGAAAAACACTGGCGGGGTACGAACTGGACTCGGAGGGCACCTGGCACCATTCGCTGCTGACCGCAAGTGCTTCCCGCATCATCGCGTTACGGAAAAACCCCGATCTGGAGAATGATGCCTTTTCCGCAGGACTCATTCATGATGTGGGTAAACTGGTCCTTGACCGTTATGTCGCCGATCGCAAGGATGATTTCAACCGGCTCACCGCCGGGGGCCGCAATTCAATGCTTGCCGCCGAACGGAGTATCCTCGGTCTGGATCATGCCGAAATTGGCTTCGAAGTCTGTAAATATTGGAATATCCCCCAGGCCATTTCCAAAGCCATCAAATATCATCATGATCCTTCCAAGAGCCGCTCAGATGAACTGTCCTATATTGTTTTCATGGCAAACTCCATTGCCAACATGTTGAAATCCATTGAGGAATCGGAAAGCACCATGGCTCAGATGGACGGAATCGAAGCGTTTATGTATATGATAGAAGACGATGCCCTTGAATTTCTCGGGCTGAGGGAAACAGACGTTCCCGTGATATTAAACGGGGCCCGGGAAGCGGTTAACAAAATTTCGGAAGAAATGCATATTATTGAAAGATAGATCTGCTGTTTTCGAACCCTCAATTCCCCAATTCCTTACCTTTGAAAAGGGGTCACGTCTCCGTTTGACTCTTATTCAATGAAATAGAAAGGGAAATGCCTTAGAATTAATAAATTTCGAATGACTTATCACCTACTCCTTACCAAGACTACTTTCCTCCTGAAAACAGCATCTTAAAGCTTCAAAACACCTATTCACAGAACACTAATGAATAAATATCAACAAGCCTGCTTGGCCTGACCGAAAGCGCCGGCTAATCGGCAAGGAGTAGCGAACCACACCGACTCCGTGCACAGCGCCGTGGCACTTCTATCTTCTATGACATCTACAAACATCTTTCCCACACCCGCCCCGGCGGCCTGATATACCGGCTGATAATCAGGGTAAGGGCTTCATTCTTCACAGACATTCGTTTTTTTGTAGAGAATGAAGGCCTATCTCAAAGGCTGTGATAAAACCTTTAAAGTCCCTTGAGTGCTTGACAAATCAGCTTCTTGATGTAACGTTTATAAAATAGTGTAGCATCAGACTAATTTCAAACCTGATAAAGGAGGTCAAATGTCATGAAAATACTATCAATGGATGTGAGGAAGCGGTTTTGCACTGCTGCATTGTCGGCTGCGTGCTTGACACTTATTCTCGGTGTCTTTTTTGCCAGCGCCGCCCACGCTGCCACGGCCAAAGAGATCGACGTCAGCGTGGATGTTGCCTTGGAGCGATTCAACACGGAAGTGAAAGGGGCAAAGGAGTTTCTAAAGGCCGCAAAAGGCGTGCTCGTATTCCCGAGTGTCTACAAGGCGGGCTTTGTTATTGGTGGCGAGTACGGTGAGGGAGCCTTAAGAATCGGTGGAAAGACTGTTGACTATTACAATACCATAGCCGGTTCGTGGGGGTTGCAGATTGGGGGCCAGAAGAAGACTGTAATCCTTGTCTTTATGCAGGACGAGGCGCTGAAGAAATTCAGAGCGGCTTCTGGCTGGAAGGCGGGTGTCGATGGATCAGTGGCCCTGATAACGGTGGGCGCTGGAGGGGCCATCGATACGACCAACATTAAAGACCCCATTGTCGGCTTCGTCTTCGGCCAAAAAGGTTTAATGGCCAACCTGACACTTGAAGGCTCGAAGTACACCAAACTGAAAAAATGAAAAAATATGGAGCAGAATTTGTTGGAACCTTTTGGTTAGTTCTGGGGGGATGCGGTAGTGCAGTTTTAGCCGCAGCATTCCCCGATGTCGGTATTGGTTTCCTCGGGGTAGCACTGGCCTTTGGTCTGACCGTGATGACCATGGCATTTGCAATCGGCCATATCTCCGGGTGTCACCTGAACCCCGCGGTGTCCATCGGACTCTACGTGGGGCGGCGTTTTGAAGCCAAAGAGTTAGCTCCGTATATCATAGCCCAAGTACTCGGGGGGATTGCCGCAGGTGGCGTGTTGTACCTGATTGCCAGCGGCAAGGCCGGTTTTGACGTGACTGCCGGTTTTGCTTCCAATGGTTACGGCGAACACTCGCCCGGCGGATACTCCTTGTTCTCCGCCTTCATCACCGAAGTGGTGATGACACTTATGTTTTTGGTAATTATCCTGGGAGCGACTGATAAGCGTGCGCCCCAGGGATTTGCACCGATCGCAATCGGCTTGGGACTCACCCTGATCCATTTGATCAGTATTCCCGTTACCAACACTTCCGTGAATCCTGCACGCAGCATAGGTGTAGCGCTGTATGCCGGTGGGTGGGCAATGTCACAACTCTGGCTTTTCTGGGTCGCACCGATTATTGGCGCTGTCCTAGGCGGGCTCGTGTATCGTTTTCTTGGCAGCAATGGCGAGTAGGACTTTCAACTTACCGAGTAATTATCCGAACAGCAAATATTGATGCCCATGTAAAAAGTCCTTTTTACATGGATTTAGGAATTTAGGGA
>JAIWDV010000307.1:0-2742 GCA_048632525.1 Bacteroidales bacterium
AATTTAAGACTGGAAGATAGGACTTATTGTCGTATTCCATCAGCTTCAAGACGAATTTATAAAGCTCAGAAGATATTATTAGTAGTTTGCTATAGGAGTATTATGGTTTCCAGGAAGATCAATCTTACACCTGAAGTTGGCTCTCATTTCAATTTTGCAGTTATCCTTCTTCACCTGCTGAATCGTTCCTCAACTTCTAATTCTCTTTTCCCACTGAAATAGACACTGGTTTCCCTTATCTTTAACCAAAGAATCGGGTCAAGATTCAATGGAGAACCCCCTCAAAATGTGCCTACCTTGCTCCCAGCAGGATCCTATTTTTTCTGTTGGGAGCTTAATTCTTTTCACCAAGCAGACACTCTGAAAAGGCAACTCTTATGAATCCATCTAACTATAAGAGGTCGTAATATTATGAGTGAGGCTACCAACGACCCTATCGTATGCTGATGAGTCAACCCTTCAAAAGAACTCGTTAAGAACAAGAGGAGGTGTATTATGCCAAAGTATCTTTCTCGAACGTCATATACCGCTGAAGGTTTGAAGGGACTTCTCAAAGATGGCGGTACAAAACGAAAACAAGAGATGGAACGATTCGCTGAGAGCTTAGGGGGGAAACTGGAGGCTTTCTACTATGCCTTTGGCGACGACGACCTTTTTGCAATTTGGGATCTGCCAGACAATGTCAACGTCGCCGCCGCATCTTTGATGGTCAACGCCAGTGGACTCGCCAAGGCAAAGGTGACTGTTCTTCTCACCCCCGAAGAGGTCGACCGGGCAGCCAAAACGAGCGTCGACTTCAGTCCACCTGGACAGTAATGGTCTCTGTGAAGTTAAGAAGATGCAACAGAAGATCTGAGCAGGGCATTATCACGTCAAACGTGGTCAGGGTTTTGCTCTTCGTTTTAGATGTGTGTTCCAAGCAACTTTGGCCAGTGATATTTATCTGTAAAAAGGGCAGAGTCAGAAAATGGCTCTGTCTTTTATTTACATAAAAGTATAGATTTGATGGGGTTTGAGTATCTGTATCTCATACCGCATAAAGCATTTGATATCAAACGGATACCACAACAATGTATGCCTTAATAAAGGCATTCGAACTCAACTGACGTACCACAATATTTTGTACAAGATTCGATAATTGTAATCTTCGGGCACGTCCTGTTTGGGGCTTGCAATTTTTACTGACTGCACAAAACACCCATCAATGGTCCTTTGAATGCAGAACCTTGAGCTTGGCACCGATCAGTTGATCATGTGAGAGGCGCAGTAAGTTTTTAAGCTTGTTCATCAGGTAGTGTTCATACGCGTCCATTTTCCCGTCAACATAGACCATTCGCCACAGGGTTTCGATGATCTCGATTTTTTTATCTGTTGAATAATTCTCATTGATCAGCCTGGCAAACTGCCAGAGGTCGACGCTTTCATCAAGCTCCCTGTCGGCCTCGGCAATCAGGGCGGCGGCGTGTTCGGGGTCCAATCCATATTTTTCTTTCAAAATAACGAGAATTGTGTCCATCTCCGCTTCAGTAAATACGTTGTCTATACGCGCCATCTCAAGAAACAGGGCGTAGGTTGCAATATACACATCGTGTTCCGTTTTCTGATTTTCATCCTTAGAAACTTCCGGGGTCGTTTTGTTGAAAAACCGTTTTACGATGTTAAGCATTCCGAATCCTCCCTTGTGGTACCTTACAAAATACGGGGTTGAAAAAGATGCGATGCGGTTAAGTCAGGTCCCCTTTTTCCGCCCATGTCTTCATATTTTTTACGATAAAATCAACAATAAATTTATGCTCTTCTTTGCCCGAACCCTGTACCGGCATTGGATCGCCGAAGGTAATGCGGACCGGTCGATCAGGTCGAATCTTTCCCAGGTCCTTGAACCTGCGACCTATTCCCCATGCATCGGTTTTCAGGGCAACCGGTACCACCGGTACCTTGCCGCGTTTGGCCAGCTTGACACCCAGCGAATTAAATTTTTGGTGATCAAAATGAACGCTGCGCGTCGTCTGCGGAAAAATAATAACGGATACATCGGCATTTAAACGTTTTTGGCCTTCTACCAGAACGGTTTTGAGATCCTCCCGCGGATTTGCGCGGCCCACGACAATCGGGTTGCGGCTTTGCATGACATGCTTGAAGAAAGGATAAGCAATGAGACTCTCTTTGATCACAAAGGTGACATCACGATACGGTTGAATCAGGCAGGGCAGGGCAAATGTTTCCAGTATGCTCATGTGATTGCCGACAAATACACAGGGAGATTCGAGTTGCCGGGGGACAGCCAGATTTTGAAGCTCAAAACGTCCTCCCACGGATTCAAGGGCCTTGACCGTATCCAAACTGCTCTGGATCCAGTATTCATTGGTATACGCTCCTTTTTTAGCCAGGCGGGAGGCCTTTAATATAATCATCAGGATCCTGGCGTAGAATGCCGGGGCAGGCGTCCAGCGTGCAACCCAAGATGTCGGCCGATGCGGAGAGCGATAAGTATTTTGAGTCGTTAAATAATGCAATGCCATCCAAATAATTGCAGGGATATCATGTGATTTGAGGATTGTTTATATTTCCCCAAACGCCGGTTATATTTATACCCGATTATATGCGTTAATGCGAACATATCAATCCTTAATCTTACATTTCGCTATCTCAAAAAATATTTTCTTAATTTATAGCAATATTTGATGAAAAATCAATTGAATGAAAGTGAAATGAAAGGGACCAGGCAAATAATGCTTATTG
>JAIWDV010000308.1:0-2737 GCA_048632525.1 Bacteroidales bacterium
AAGTTTCGGATCGACGGCATTCTTGATGAAATTGAAGAAGGATGCCAGGCAGGAATAGCGGGATCGCTTGGTTGACTGTTTGGCCCCTTCGGTGATCTGGTTCAGAAACGACAGGATCTCATCCGAGGTTATCGAACCAAGTTCCCGGTCGCCGAACTGGCTGTCAAGCCTGGATAGGACGAACTCATACGGGCGGATACTATTTTTTTTTCGAGTTCGTTCTGTGGTACTCAAAACAATAAGTTGCGGCCTTTGAAACTTTCATAACACACCTCCTGTTTTTGGGTTGATGAATATTTGGACTATCCATTTGACAAACTTTATGATATTTTTTATAAATCTGCAATGATATTGTTCGATTCGTAAGTTGCGGTCGTGGCAAGAAATCTACACTCAAAATGTCTGGCGAGATAGCCTTCAATGGGGTTATCCGGTTTTCTGTTTAATATCCAAATTGTTGTGATATACAGTTAGAAAAACTGCTTTATTGTCAATTTTTGGACAATAATCATGAAATGTGTGGTAATAGTCAGAAACTATATAATAACTGGACTATCATTATTAATAACAAAACAACCACTATAAGTGCTGAAACAGGACTAATTCCAGTGAGCAAGTGGTTTGAACAATCAAAAAATTACTCCGACATCATTGACCGGTTGGGTATTTCCCAAGAGCATTATTTGTCGCTGATGGAATCGGTTAAGAATGTGTTTCCTCAAGAGTGGGTTGCGAAAGAATTGGAGAAACACGATAGAAGATATCCTCCCGTTATTGGTGGTCTTCTGCCATGTCTCTTTAGTAGACTACAATACAATCCAGTCGCTATATTTTTGGGTATAACATGTGGTGGTTTTGGATCCCTTGTGCCTTTGATTCGCCTTGGTCAGCTAATACAAGCCATCGAAGGCGAAGCTTCTAAGGATAAATTATTTCAAAGGTTACGTGGTGCCCCGGATGGCTATATGGGTGCCCTGTTTGAGCTTGAAGTTTTCGAAGCATTCAAGAAAGCAGGGTTTTCACTCAAGAAAGCAATGGAAGCTGATGGAGTGGACTTTACTTTTAAGAAGAACAACAAAGAAGTTTTTGTCGAAGCTACCCACAGGGGAGCCTCTGACTTATTAAATCGTGTCGATGAAATTTTTAGAAAGTCATTCCAAAGAGGATTTCAAGGGCATTCCACCCGCTTTGTTCGTGTGAAGCTTAAATATGAAATCAACTACTATACGGATGTTGTAGTAGAAAGGATCGTTCATGAAATAGTAGCGGTATCACATGGTTTTTCTGAAGGATTCGAAGATCCGGAGGGAAATTATTCTATCTCCCAAGAGAAATCTGAGAAAGGTAGCTTAGCAATAGGATGGCATGACCAAGGAGGAGAATGCGTTTATGAGGCCAAAGATCTTTTCAAAAGTAAACTACAAGATGAAAAGAAACGTAAGCAACTTTTGATAAATACTGGAACATATTGTGCGGTTGATATGCGCTCACTCATGCCATGCATATTAGCAGAAAAAGACAACGACTTCTTCAAGGTCAGTTCCGAAATTCTGAGGGATTGGCTTTCATATGCATGCCAGTTCTTTAAGGAAAACCCATCTGTGGGGGGTATTTTTATCTGGGTGCTTCATGCCGGAAGGGTCAAAGATATTATAGTGGATCATATGGATAAAAATGAAATCATCTTTGTCAACGCACCTGGACACATATTAGAAAAAGAAGCTATGCAATTGTTTCCTTTTGCAAAAGTGCCTGGAGGTCTCAGCTGGTATCATACGAATTAAATTCACGGAACATAGAGTGCCCAACAATTCATTGGAGTGGACGCGGAATACAGCGGGGCCTTGTCGGGCAAGGCTTTAGGCCGCGCCACTCAATTCAAGCGTTACCGCGCCTTTTGATCTCTGCTATCATGCTAAACAATTGAGAGAACGGAATTTTTTAGGTTTCCAAAGGATATCTGTACAAACCTGATTCAACAGAGACAGTATTCTCAGGGTAAAGCTTTCTATCGCCTTACCCTGATTCTTGTTGCGATTACGAGTATAGATTCTCAATCCACCTTAACGCTTCCGTATCACTAACCTTTCCCAGGTACCTTTGAGTTGTCGATAGATTAGCGTGTCTGAGGATTACCTTGCTGACGATTTCAATCGGAGTACCGGAGCGAGACGCATGTGTGGCGGCATGCCTTCTCAGGTCATGGGTCCTCAGATGGATGCCGACCAGCTTACCGGCCTTGTTAACCACTGCCCTGGCTCCCTGGTAGGTCAAAGGGAAAATGCGTTGATCAGAGCCAATTCCTTTCTGTTCGCAGTATCCCTTGAGCCGATCAGCAACTTTTTGAGGGATAAAAACGACTTCGGTTTCATTGCCACTTTTGGGATCCCTGAGGATCAGTTTTCGACTGTCAACATCCTTGGGGATGAGTTTGAGCACCTCGCTGACTCTCATGCCCCCACGGGCCATAAGCTCCAACATGAGACGGTTTCTTGGATTCGTTGTTCTGAAAATGATTTCGTCAACAACCTCCTTTTCCAGAATAGTCCAATGGGCAATTTTAGCCGGTTTAAACAGTTTCCTGAGCATAGGGGTGCTGCAAGGATTTTCAAGTTTCGGATCGACGGTATTCTTGATGAAATTGAAGAAGGATGCCAGGCAGGAATAGCGGGATCGCTTGGTTGACTGTTTGGCCCCTTCGGTGATCTGGTTCAGAAACGACAGGATCTCATCCGAG
>JAIWDV010000309.1:0-2737 GCA_048632525.1 Bacteroidales bacterium
ATCCGGAAAAACAGACCCTGCCGACGGATTTCTATATAGAGCCTGACGATACGGAAATCTATCTCCTGGGATTAATGGAAGGATGGGAGAAAAATCAGCCCTCGACTGTCAGGGGGGAATTGGACGGAGAATTTGGACACGGCATGCCGTATCCGGATTAAGTTGCAGGGATCAGGGATCGGGGTTCAGGGGCCAGGGAACAGGAATCGGTGGTTGGGAGAAGTCATGAAGTTAAAAAAATATCGAGATTTGAAAGTTTGGCAGAAAGCCGGAGAATCAAGGAGGATACAATGTTAACCAGATATCTTACATTAATCGGATTGATAGCGACGCTGTTGATTTTTTCAGGGTGCGCAAGGGAGACGATGCTGAGTAGAAATTGGGGAAACTCTTTTGAATCAGCAAAACAGAGCCAGATATTGAACCCTGAAGCCGGAAAAAATCTTGAACCTGTTGTCGGGCTGGATGGCCAGGCAAGCGAGAATAATATGGAAAAATACAGGGAAGGATTTAAAAAGGAGAACTCAAAGGAAATGACCCTCACCATTCAAGGCAAGTAGGAAAACTATTTTAGAGAGGTTCCCATGTCTGATAATACAATTCAGATCAAGATAGAAGTAAAAAAACCAGGTCTGAGAAGAAAGCTGGATGAGATCATTCGCTCTGTTGAAGGGATGCATGTTCAAATGTCTCATGATACTCGCAGGGCCGACCTTTTGATCTTTGAGCTGGGAAATGATATTGAAAATGAGTTTCAACACATCCGGTCATTATTAAATTCCGATGCGGCAGCCGAAGTTTTTCTAATTTCAGAAAATTCCGACCCCGCGGTGCTGATGCAGGCTATAAAAACCGGCGCAAAGGAATTTTTTACTCTTCCCCTTAAAGAAGAAGAAGTAAAGCAGGCTCTGAAAGAATTAAAGAAAAAAATAAAGAGAGCCAACCGTAGAAACTCCCCGGAAATCGGGCAGATTATAAGTGTTGTCGGCAGCAAGGGAGGAATAGGAACAACTACGGTTGCCGTAAATCTGGCAGTCAACCTGGCTCAGAAAAAAAGCGTTCAATCAGTAGCGCTGATAGACATGAATATGATGTTCGGAGAAATACCTCTGTTTTTAGAAATCAAGCCGGGCTATCATTGGGGCGAAATAGTCAAAAATATTTCCAGGCTGGATTCTACATTTTTAATGAACACCCTTTCCAAACATTCTTCCGGAATTCATATCCTCCCGTCCCCGGGCAGTTTAAATGGTTCCGCATCTGCGGCCCCGGAGATGATGGGACATCTTATAGGTTTCATGCAAAAACTTTTTGACTTTGTGATAATTGACGCAGGCCAGTCCGCAAATGAAATTACCCTGAAAGTTCTGGAAATGTCGGACAATATTTTGCTCATGTCTCTTCTGAGCCTTCCCTGCATGTCCAATACCAATAAGCTTTTACAATCAATCAGTGATCTGGGTTTTCTTCCGGAAGAACGGATCAGGATTGTGATTAATCGTTATTTGACAAAATCGGAGATTTCTCTGCATGAAGCGGAAGAGAGCATTCATAAAAAAATATTCTGGACCATACCAAACGATTACGACACAACGATGTCTGCTATAAATAACGGAAAGCCGCTCTCCGAGATTGCAGCCAAAGCGCAGATAACCAGAAACCTGAATGATCTGGCTGATACCTTTGCACCAAAAGAGGAAAATCAAACAACAAAGTGGTGGGAAATATTGAAAATAAAATAGAGGTGAACGAAGATGAAAATGAACCTGGAAAGCATGCCAAAAAAAATCACAATGAATTATGTGCCGGAAGAATATTTTGAGTTAAAGACCAGAATTCACGATCGTTTATTAGATCTTATTGACCTTTCCGCTATCGAAAAACTTGAGCACGATGTTCTCAAGTCTCAGATCAGGGTCATTGTACAAAGAATATTGGGCGAAGAAGATTTTGCCCTGGTCCCCGAAGTGGTGGATGGCCCTGGGAATGTCCACCCCCATCTCGGCGAAG
Source organism: Bacteroidales bacterium (assembly GCA_048632525.1). Lineage (GTDB taxonomy): Bacteria > Desulfobacterota > DSM-4660 > Desulfatiglandales > Desulfatiglandaceae > 4484-190-2. The sequence continues at coordinate 2,011 of JAIWDV010000309.1, forward strand.
CAACCCTGACAGAACGTGATGCCGTGCCGCTGGCTTGGAGCGATCTCAAGCGCCCGGTCGAAGGCTTCCACGCAAGTGAATATCCGGGCGATGCCGAACACCGGAGAGAGGGGCGGATCGTCGGGATGCAGCGCCAGATTGACCCCGGCTTCCTCCGCCACCGGAAGCACCCTTTCCATAAAGTACGCGTAGTTTTCCCACACCTGCTCCTCCGTAAGCGTCCCGAATTTGGTGGGCCGGGCGTGCCTGATCGGGTCGTACTCGAAGCTGGTGACCCGGGCGCCGCCTCTGCCGAGTGTGCTGGAGGACGTTCGCATCCATCCCAGTCCGGCCATAAAATTGTAGCACACGATCCGGATGCCCGCCTGTCCCAGATTGCTCAAGGATTGACAGAAATGGTCTATTTCCTCGTCGCGTCCGGGAAGGCCGAGCTTGGCCTTTTCCATCGGGGGCGGGCCCTCCATCACCGTCAGATCGAGGCCCGCGTCCGCCACTTTGTTTTTGAGGCGCAAGAGGGGCAGGAGTTCCCAAACGGGCTCTTGTTCGCTCGTGTGCATGCCCCCCACGATATCGGTCACCCCGATCTGTTTCGCGAGTCTCAGGGTCGAGTCCGTAAGGGGATTGAGGACTAAGGACAGTCTCATCTTCATGGGGGTTCGCTCCTTTCTCTTGGGACACGTTGTAAAGCTCCGAAGGTGCTTGCTCCAAAGCCATAAAAAAGCGGAAC
>JAIWDV010000310.1:0-2690 GCA_048632525.1 Bacteroidales bacterium
AGTTTAATTTGTCTCCGTTATCGTTTCCTTTTCATTATTCGAATAATTTTTTAGAGTACATCAATAGCCAATCGTCAATATTCAATACTCTCATTGCTCAACCAACCTCTTGACTTCACTGATCAGGACCTCCGCCAGTTCACTCTCCGGTACCTTTCTTACAACTTTACCTTTTTTAAACAGAATTCCCTGTCCTCGGGCGCCTGCGATACCAATGTCAGCCTCTTTGGCCTCGCCCGGGCCGTTCACCACGCAACCCATTATGGCAACCTTTGGAGAGGCTTGAATACCGGACAGGGCCCTTTCCACCTTGTCAACGAGCCCAAAAAGGTCTATTTCAGTCCGGCCACAGGTGGGGCAGGAGATGATTTCGGGGCCTCGATATCTGAGGTCCAGTGCCCTTAGGATTTCATAGGCGACCCTGACCTCCTCAACAGGGTCTCTGGTCAGAGAAACGCGAAAAGTGTCGCCAATACCTTTGGCCAGCAGGTAGCCAATACCGATAGCACTTTTTACTGTACCTGATATGAGCGTGCCTGCCTCTGTCACACCAAGATGTAAAGGGTAGTCCACTCTCTCGCTCAGGAGTTCATAGGCGCTGATGGTATTCATTACATTAGAAGATTTCAATGATATCTTGATCTGGTCAAAATCTAATGTTTCAAAAAGCTTTATGTGTTCCATGGCACTTTCCACCATGGCTTCAGGTGACGGCCTGCCGTACTTCAGTAGGATCTCTTTGTGCAAAGACCCTGCGTTGACTCCTATCCTGATTGACACTTTGTTCTCACGAGCCGCTTTGACCACCTTTGAAACTGCTTTTTGGCTGCCAATATTACCGGGATTAATTCTTAGTCCGTCCGCGCCGGCATCCATGGACGCAAGAGCAAGGCGGTGATCGAAGTGAATATCAGCGATAAGTGGCGTTTCGACTTTTGACTTGATTTCCCGCAATGCCGTTGCCGCTTCTTTGTCTATAATGGCCAAACGAACAATCTCACAACCTGCCTCAGATAACCGTTTGATCTGACGAACCGTTGAAGATACATCCCTGGTGTCCGTGTTGGTCATGGACTGAACAGCCACAGGGGCTCCGCCACCGATGGGGACATTACCGACGTAAATCCTACGTGTTGTTTTTCTTTTCACGTCCTTTCACCTAATACAAAAACATCGGCTTCCCGCTCACGTGCACAATCTTGGGCCGATATTCTTCTATGTCATACAGCTCTCTTATATCCACTCTTTTTTGGCCCGTCGTTATGGTGCTCAAGGGGATGTGTGTGTAAATTCCCCGGCTTAACGCAATAAGACGTCCGAACACGTCTCTTAAAAAAAGATCAATCGCCGTGTTGGCAAAATTAACAGCCACCATAAGATCCAGAGAATCCGGCGTGCCGCTTCGCATCAAATAGGATATCCTCTGGTTGAGGACATCTTGTCCTGTTAGCTCTTTTAGGGCGGCGCCAGTTTCTTCCCCAATGCCACCCAGCCGCCTGTGGCCATATGCATCCAACTCCCCGCACAGGAGCATTTCACCCCCAACCATCTTGGCTCCTTCAGAAATCGTGATCATGGCATAATTCTTGGGATTGTCCCGTTTGTCTTTCATAATGAGATCTGCCAGTTTCTTGGGATCAAAAGGAACTTCTGAAATGATTGCCCGGTCTACGCCAGCCAGATAAGCTGCTATCAACGACGTCTCGCCGCAGTACCTGCCGAATAGTTCAATTATGGCGATCCGTTCATGCGAGCCGGCACATGTTCTCAGGGCATGTATAAAATCTACACCCCTGGTCACGGCAGTGGAAAAGCCGATGCAATAGTCTGTGCCAAAGACGTCGTTGTCCATGGTTTTAGGGATGGCAATTACAGGAAAGCCTTCCCTGTGCAGCCGTTCTGCAAAACTAAGGGTGTCATCGCCGCCAATGGGAATAACAGCATCAACTCCAAGATGTTCAAGGTTTTTCAGGACATGGGGGGTGAAGTCATGGAGATCCTCTCCCTCTTTGAACGCTTTTTCCAAAAATGCAGGGGCATCTTTTTTATGCACAGCGCTTGGTTTGGTGCGTGATGTATGAAGATATGTACCCCCTGACCGATCAATGGTGCGTACTTCTGCCGGATCAAGTTCATGGAAGCAGGCCTTTGAACTGATGGGATTATCCGGGTCGTATTCCAGGAGCCCGGCCCAGCCACGTCTGATTCCGAGCACTCTGATGCCTTCACTGTCTGCTCTGTAAACCAGCGTTTTGATGCAGGGATTAAGGCCAGGTACGTCCCCGCCGCCGGTCAAAATGGCAATGGTTGGTTTTTTCTTAGTCGATTTATTCATTACAAGGTTCTCCTCATATATATCTCAGAACATAACTTTTTAACATAAGGGAAATAGTGTAATTCTGTCAAGTTCATTTCCGCTTCGTTTCCGCTTCGATTTTTGTTGACAGGATTTTGTAAAAAGATATTGTTATAAGCTCAATTACTTATAAGGGGGATGAATATTATGTCTGCTTCCGAACGAATCCAAGAGTCCATCAAAAGGTCATCGTGGATAAGAAAAATGTTTGAGCAGGGCGGTCAGATGAAAGAGAAGTATGGGGCAGAAAATGTGTTTGATTTCAGCCTGGGAAACCCGAATCTGGAACCGCCTGAAAGGTTCAACGAGGTCCTGGATAAGTTGGTTAAAGATA
>JAIWDV010000311.1:0-2683 GCA_048632525.1 Bacteroidales bacterium
AGTCGATGAAGATGGCTATGCTGGATTTTTGCAGCCTTCGCATGGTAAGCGAATACAATGAACGTTTTTATATTCCAGCGGCAAAACGGTTAAAGTCCCTGCTTGAAAACGATGCCAGAGAAGCCAGAAATCTGGCTGTCCAGCGCGAACGGCTCAGCGCTAACTGGGATAGCATCCGGATTGAGCCTCCTGTGAGAGAGGAAGAGGGTCCCTTTCGAGCCGGAAAGACCTTTCGCGTGAATGCTATCGTACATCTAGGAAAACTTAGCCCGGAAGAGGTGGAAGTTCAGCTCTTTTACGGAAAGCTGAAAGCTATAGACAAATTGTCCGAGAGCCATACGGAAGAGATGACTATACAGGAAGAGCGGGGAAATGGAAAGTACTTTTATACCTGCACCATAACCTGCAATGCTTCAGGCAGGTATGGTTTCACTGCCCGGGTAACCGCAAGCGGAGATGACAGAATCAGATTTACTCCAGGACTCATTACCTGGGCGCCGTAAAATAGCGGATTGGATGATTGAAGAATTGATAAAGGAGCAGGGCCATGACAACTCCTTCGAGGACCCCTCGTATTCTTATTGTGACCCCTGAAGTCACATATCTGCCAAATGGAATGGGTAATGTCGCCAATCTTCTTTCCGCCAAGGCAGGAGGGCTTGCTGATGTTTCAGCGGCACTGATCAGTGCTCTGTTTGAGCAGGGGGCCGACGTTCACGTGGCTCTTCCGGATTACCGTACCATATTCAGCAGAGGCGCTCCGGCGCACCCTCCTCCCCTCATCATAAGGGAGCTGAACACCATCAGGAGTGGAATGCCTGACGAAAGGCTTCATCTCGCCGAAGACAGAGCCTTTTTCTATATGGACCATGTTTATTCTAATTATGGGAAAGAAAACATTAAGATCGCCCTTGCTTTTCAGCGAGAGGTTATCAACAACATCGTCCCGCATGTGTGGCCGGATCTTATCCATTGCAACGATTGGATGACCGGCCTGATTCCGGCAATGGCAAGACAATTAGGCATCCCATGTCTTTTCACTGTCCATAACATTCATACCGTGAAAAGCCCCATGTCTCACATCGAATACGAAGGTATTGATGCTGCATCATTCTGGCGACATCTTTTTTTCGAGTACCCTCCATCCTCCTATGAGGAAAGCAGAGACTCCAACCCGGTAGATTTCCTTGCAAGCGGGATATTTGCCGCCCACTTTGTCAATACAGTAAGTCCAACCTTTCTGACGGAAATAGTTGAAAACCGGCACGATTTTGTAGAAAGACCGCTGCAACAGCAACTGACCAACAAATGGAATGCCGGATGTGCTGTAGGAATACTAAACGCTCCTGACCCCTCTTTTGATCCTGCTTCTGACAAGGCTCTGGTTCGCCGGTACAGCGCAAAAAATCATGTTGAAGGAAAACTGGAAAACAAGCGACTTCTCCAGAAAAGATTAGGGCTTATCCAGGATGCAAGCGCTCCGATCTTCTTCTGGCCTTCCCGTCTTGATACTATTCAAAAGGGATGTCAGTTGTTAGCCGAAATCCTCTACAATGTTGTTTCCAGCTACTGGGAGCGGAATCTGGAGATCATATTTGTGGCTAATGGAAGTTTTCAAGAGCATTTCAAACAGATAGCGCAGTTCCATAAGTTATACAACCGTGTGGCAATATGCGACTTCGACGAACAAATAGCCCGTCTGGCCTTTGCTGCTTCAGATTTTATATTAATGCCTTCACGTTTTGAACCGTGCGGTCTTCCTCAAATGACAGGTCCAATCTATGGGTCACTTCCTGTGGCTCACGATACAGGAGGGATACATGATACGATCATTCACATGGATGTAGACAGCAATAGAGGCAACGGCTTCCTTTTTAAGACTTTTGATTCAAACGGTCTGCTCTGGGCCATCAAAGAGGCCTTGCGTTTTTATGATCTGCCTCAAAAAGTAAAGAAGCAGCAGATTGAGCGTATAATGATACAAAGCGCTGCCACCTTCAATCATGCTGTTACAGCACGCAGGTATATTGATCTTTACGAAAAGATGTTAAAGCGTCCGTTGATATAGAAGTGCCTATTGCATCCGGAGGATTAATGTGACAACAGACAATAAATCCGTCTTTGGCGGAATAGATGATCTATTGCAGAGTCTTCTGGAGAGAGATCCATTTCTGCGGCCGTATGAGGAAGCTCTTAAGCGGCGGATAGAGCGTATTTGCGAGATGGAAAAAAGGCTTACTCAGGGTAAAACAGACCTGGCTGAGTTTGCCGCAGGCCATGAATACTTTGGTCTGCATTTCTTCGATGAAGAGTGGATCTTTCGGGAATGGGCGCCTAATGCCACCGCAGTCTATCTGGTAGGAGATATGACAGGCTGGCTGGAAAAAGAGGCGTTTGCCCTGGATCGGATCAAAAGAGATGGTGTATGGGAAATCCGTATACCTGAAAAAACGTTGAAGCATGGGGATCTCTACCGGCTTCGTATCCATTGGCATGGCGGGGAAGGTGATCGTATTCCGGCGTATGCGCGACGCGTGGTGCAGGATCCTGAAACATTGATTTTTAATGCCCAGGTTTGGCTTCCTTCTTCCATCTATAAATGGCAATGCAATGATTTTCTGTGTCCATCCGGTGCTCTCTTCATATATGAAGCACACGTCGGCATGGCCCAGGAAGAGGAAAA
>JAIWDV010000312.1:0-2668 GCA_048632525.1 Bacteroidales bacterium
GGGCGATTGGCCAGCGGTTCTGGACAAAGTACTGTTTGAGGGGCAGGAAATTTTTAAATGTTTCTATAAAAGGGAGAGCAGATTTTTTCATGGGATCAGGAATACAGGAATAAGACAGGAATTGTCAACGTGTCATAAGGCCTTGTGCGTTACGGGCCAATAGGATAGAGTTGCTGAGCCATCACAGTCTGATTTGAAAGAGGGAAACTTGTGACAAGAAAGACATCATTTCATTGGGCCTGGATTATCCTTGCGACCTGTTTCGTCAATCTTTTCATCAATTATTCTGTCCGCCTGGGTTATGGTGTTGTCCTTCCCGAAATGATTAAAGACCTAAGCCTTAGCCGTACGGCGGGTGGAACTATTTTCAATGCCTACCTCTTTTCCTATATTATCCTGACACCTATTACCGGGTACCTTACAGACAGGTTTGGGGCTCGTTATGTCATTACAACCTGCACCTTTATTCTGGGCGCTGGTGTTTTTCTAATGGGAACAGTTGAATCCCTGTGGACGGCCTGCCTCGTTTATACCATCGTAGGACTTGGGTCTACCGGCATGTGGACGCCTATCATTACGGTAGTTCAACGCTGGTTCGCCCCCAACCGCAGGGGCCTGGCTTTGGGCATACTTTCAACGGGATATGGCCTGGGTTTTGCCACCATGGGTGTAGTTTTCCCCTGGATCGTGAATCAATTCAGCTGGCGTTATTCCTGGTATTTTTTGGGGACCGGAGCGTTGTTAATGGTCGTGGCAAACGGCCTGTTACTGCGTAGCGACCCTGCATCGGCCGGATATTTGCCCTGGGGCCAAAAAGAAGGCAGCTTGCTCACCGAAGCGGGAAAGGGGAGTAATCCAAAGCGTGAGCCCCTTTCTAATGTGTTTAAGAGTTCAACCTTTTGGCTTATTGGACTGTCCTACTTCTCTATTTCATACAGCCTTTATGGAATTACGACGTTTATGGTGGATTATGCCCAAAACCAGATAGGTTTGCCATTTGAAAAGGCAAGTTTTTTGGCAACGATACACGGAGTATGTCAAGTCGTGGGTGTTTTAACTGTTCTGCCCCTGTCCGATTACATCGGCCGGAAAAGAACCATCATTATTTCCAATTCCTTCATTACTATATGTCTCGCCGGGATACTTCTATATGGAAGTTCCTGGGTTATGCTCTCTGTGCTTGTGGGGACCCTGGCCGTTTTTTATGGTGTGATCTGGCCTATGTATGGTGCCTGTGCCGGGGACTACTTCCCAAAAGAGGTTATGGGAACGGTAATCGGGGCGTGGACTCCCTTCTATGGTCTGGGCGCCATCCTGGTGCACTGGGTGAGCGGTGTTCTCCGCGATAGCACTGGAAGTTATGATTATTCGTTTGCTATCAATACAGTGATGGCTGCCCTGGCTGTCTTGTTGATATGTACTGTAAAGAAGAACACAATGAGCACAAGGTATTTGGGAGAGTGTCAAAAAGGATAAAATCGACTGGCTGACAAGGTCGCAGGAACGGTCTAAAATGACCAGTTTAATATTGAGGCACCCCAGGTTAGGCCTGCCCCAAAGCTCACAAGCAGTACGTTTTCACCTTTCTTCACCAGGCCTTCACGGTTGGCTTCATCCAGCGCGATCGGTATGGTTGCAGAGGAAGTGTTCCCGTATTTATGAATATTCGTGTACACTTTTTCCATGGGAACCTTCAGGCTTTTTGCGAGACCCTGAATGATTCGGATATTGGCCTGGTGAGGAATTACAAGTTGAATTTCTTCGCTGGAAAGAGAGGTGTCCTGCATCACGCGTTGGGTAATTGTCGACATATACTCGATTGCCTTCTTGAAAAGCCGGTTTCCATCCATTATCAGGTGCAAAGGCTTTAGGTCTATACCTTGCAGGATCCCGGGGATGTAAGAGTTACCATACGAAGAATACAGGAGCTCCCAGAGCGTTCCGTCTGATTTCAGGCGGCTGGACAGAATCCCACCCCGGTCTTTCTTCGAAGTAACCACTACTGCGCCGGCGCCATCTGCCAGCAACACGCATGTGTTTCGATCTCGCCAGTTGACAACGCTTGAGAGCCGTTCCACTCCTATAACTAAAGCGTTTTCACATGTTCCACATCGGATGGCATTATTTGCAATAGTGAGGGCATATAGGAAACCAGTGCATCCGGCCGACACATCAAACGCAATGGCATTCTCGGCTTTCAGGTCTTGTTGAACCATGCACGCAGTGGATGGGAACTGACGATCAGAAGTTACCGTGCCCACTACGATCATGTCCAGGTTTTCTGAAGATATCCCGGCCATTTCCATGGCCTTTAATGAGGCCTTTGTCGCTAAATCCGTTGTGCTTTCATCTTTTTCTTTTGATGAGATACGCCGCTCCTTAATGCCCGTGCGACGGATAATCCATTCATCGCTGGTATCTACAATGCTTTCGAGATCTTTATTTGTCAGTATTCTTTCAGGCACAGCAGAGCCAGTGCCAATGATATGAGACCGGGGCATCATTTTTGCCGTTTCCATTTCTTTAATATAATCACTTTATAAATACAGACCTCGTTATTTGATCTAAAAACTAGGTCCGATTTTTGGACACCATCCTCATCATAATGGCTATATGGAGCCAAATTGAGGAATTGTGAATTTAGGGATTGAGGGATTAAGATAAGGAA
>JAIWDV010000313.1:0-2666 GCA_048632525.1 Bacteroidales bacterium
GTCATTCCGGCGAAAGCCGGAATCCAGTTTTTTCAATTAGTTACAGAGTTTCTGGACTCCGGTTTTCACCGGAGTGACGACTTTTTACGAAACCATCAAGGTTAACTGATGAAAACTGCACGGTTTTGAGATATCGAGGGGTGGCACATTGAGCGTAACTGCTCCTGTTCGTTGATTCATTACCTATCTCAAGAAATCTGAAGAGCGCAAAGCAACCAACCGTGAACCCAGAACCGTGAACCCAGAACCTGAGTTACGAGATAGGATGGGAATTGCATGGATAAAATCCAGCTTTTTACTATAGGCTTTACCAAGAAAACTGCTGAATACTTTTTTGAACAGCTATGTGAAAGGGGCGTGAAACGCATTATAGATGTACGCCTGAAAAATGTCTCACAGCTTGCAGGCTTTGCAAAAAAGGACGATCTTAGTTACTTTCTAAAAACCATATGCGATATTGATTATATGCATATCCCGGAGCTTGCTCCTGCGAAAGAAATCTTAGATGAGTACAAGAAAAATAAGGGTGACTGGGCTTTGTATGAAAAGAATTTTATGGCCTTGTTGTCAAGCAGGCGAATTGAAAAAAAGCTTTCAAAAGATATATTTGACAGAGGATGCTTATTGTGCAGTGAGGATAAGCCCGATCACTGTCATCGCCGATTAGTGGCAGAATACCTCAATGATAAATGGGGAAATATTGAAATAACGCATATTGTGTGACCCTTTTCCCTTGACACAAAAACCAAAACTTTCTATGCTCCTTCTAAAAAAAGGAGGTTTTTATCAATAACTTATAACAATTTGTTTTGTATTTCGTGTACTGGATTTACTGTTTATCCGAGTTAAGGGTTAACAAGAAACATTAACCAAAAAAGGAGGCTACCATGAAAAAATTGTTTGTACTTTGTTTAACTGTCTTGTTTTTATTTTCTTTGGGGGCAGTAGCAGGAGCAAAAACACTGAAAGTGGGTTTCGATGCGGGTCCCGTATCACAGGATCCCCAGGTACAGTTGTCAGGTGGAATGCTCCAGTTTTCACACTGGGTCTTTGATCCCCTCGTGCGCTATGCCCAGGATATGAGTTTTGAACCACGCCTGGCCGAAAAGTGGGAGCGCATAGATGCCTTAACCATGCGCTTTTATTTGCGAAAAGGAGTCAAATTCCACAGTGGTAACCCTTTTACCGCCAAAGATGTGCAATTTACCTTTAATCGCTTTTATGAAAGCCCGGATTTTAAAGGACTTTTTGAACCATTTGAAGGCTGCCATATCGTTGATGATTACACGGTTGATATCAAGACCAAGAAACCTTACGCACTCCTTATAAACATGGCCACCTATATCTTTCCCTTAGACAGCAAGTTTTACACTGGCAAGGACGAAACCGGCCAGCCCAAAGACGCTGTCGTAAAGATCGGCCCTTCCTTTGCGCTCAAAAATGAATCCGGCACAGGCGCTTATAAGGTCACCGAATGGGAACAGGGTGCAAAGTATGTTTTTGATAGATTCGCCGATTACTGGGACAAGAATTCCCCCGGAAATGTGGACAAGATCATTCTGACCCCGATCAAGGAAGATGCCACACGGGTGGCAGCACTGCTCTCCGGGGACGTGGATTTTATCTCTCCGGTGCCGCCCCAGGATTTTAAGAGAATCCGCAGTGATAAAAAAGTCAAAATGGTAACCGTTTCCGGTGGCCGGATTATCACCGTTCAGTTGAACCAAAAACGGCGCGCAGAGTTCAAGGATGTACGCGTACGCCAGGCCATTGTCCACGCCATCAATAATAAAGGCATTGTCAAAAAGATCATGAAAGGCACTGCCACCACGGCCGGTCAACAGGGTCCCAAAGGTTATATGGGGTACGATCCTGCACTGGTTCCCCGCTATGATCTGAAAAAGGCCAAGGCCCTGATGAAAGAAGCCGGGCTGGAAAACGGCTTTGAGTGCACCATGATTGCTCCGAACAACCGGTATGTCAATGACGAAAAGATCGCCGAGGCCATGGTCGTCATGCTGTCAAAAATTAAAATCAAGGTTAATCTTAAGACCATGCCCAAGGCCCAGTACTGGGATGAGTTTGATGCCCAGGTGGCCGATATGCAATTGATCGGCTGGCACTCGGATACGGAAGATTCCGGTAATTTCAGTGAGTTTCTAACGATGTGTCCAAACAAGGAAACCGGTTATGGACAGTATAACAGCGGAAATTATTGCAATCCCAAGATCGATGAGCTGACCATGGCGGCCCAGTCTGAGACCGACCTGAAAAAGCGGACAGCGATTCTGCAGGAAATTGAAAAAATTCTGTACGATGACGCTGCGTTTGTGCCGTTTCACTGGCAGAACCATTCCTATGCTGGTAAAAACAAGGTGGGCATCAAACATATCGTGAACACAATGAACTTTCCGTATTTTGGTGATCTGGTGTATAAGTAGCAAAAATGCCATTTGTTTGTGGTCCTTTGGCCGTTGGAAAGATGCAATCTTTGGAAATGCCTCTTAGGGTTTTTGGGTGCGAAGGGCCACGAACGGCGAATGAAACAAAAGGGGCAGGCGGTCGTTACCAAAGATAACGCGCCTGCCCCAAAATTTTTCAACTTGTACGGTTTGCAAGTTCTCAATAAGTTCGGGTGGAGTTTATCCGTAAGGATTTTATAAAAG
>JAIWDV010000314.1:0-2644 GCA_048632525.1 Bacteroidales bacterium
GTCATGGCGCTCGATGCTGGAATTGAGGTCGAGTATGTACAAGACCTTATCCGCAGGCACAATCTAATCCCGGACAACCCACCGCTTCACTCAGAAAAATGCCCTTGGGCGCTGAAAATATACACATTAGGACGGTTTGTCGTGCTGAAAAACGGACAACCGATCCGATTCTCCAGAAAGGCTCAACAAAAGCCTCTGTCAATGCTCAAGGCTTTAATTGCGTTCGGAGGCAGAGAAGTAAGAAAAGACCAGATAGCCGATGCACTCTGGCCTGAAGCGGATGGCGACATGGTTGAACAATCTTTTGCAACCACTTTGCACCGTCTTCGCAAGGTGATCGGCTATCGCAATGCTATCGAACTTCAGCATGAACGCGTAACCCTGGATCAACGACACTCCTGGGTCGATGTCTGGGCATTTGAGCGTATTTTCGGGCAAGCCGATGCCGCCTGGAAAAAAGAACCGACGGGACGGGAAGCGATGGAAGCCGTTGTATTGACCCGAAAGGCCATCGACATGTACCAGGGACCTTTTCTGGCTGGAGAAAGCAGCAACCCGTGGACAATTTCCCTTCGCGAACGTTGCCGGAGCAAGTTCCTGCGTGGTGTGAGCACATTGGGCCGACACTGGGAAAAGGCGGGACAACTGGAAAAGGCTGTGCAATGCTACCAGCGCGGCCTTGAAGCAGACGACCTTGCCGAGGATCTCTACCAACGTCTCATGACCTGCTATCACCGGCTCGGCCGCCGGGCTGAGGTGCTATCGGTGTACGAACGCTGCAAGAGGGTCCTTTCCGCATCGCTCGGAATTGAACCTTCCTCTGAGACAAAAGCGATACGCAAGTCCATTCTTTTCAAAAAATCATAAATTTTTCATTTTTTGTAAGTTCAAACTGATTTCAGAGAATTAGTAGCGCTTCGATGGGAACTTAGCTGTGGTGGCATGTACTATGCCGCTTTTTTTAAGTCGGAGTTGTTAGCGATGAAGTTTGAATACGTACTCAGCGACATTGGCTTGCCTGTTCTTATATAGTGTCGCAAACTCTCTTTCATATATTTGGGAAAGGAGATTCCACGTAATTTGCAGGTCACATGAATAGACAGTAGAATCGCATATGCGTTTGCCCCCTCTGCAGACACGCTGCCCCCGGATATTTTACGCTTAAGTACACCTATGCGAATCAGGTATTCTCCATAGTTGTTGTGACAGGGGGCTCCCGGATGTTCTACAAATGTCAGTATCCGTGGTTGCTGTCTTTTGACCTTTTTTATGATCTCCTCTAAAATATAATCCGGGCTAGGCCAATTCAATAAATCCTCTAATCTCTCTTTCAGCCTATTCAGACGTCTTCGAAAAACCATTTCGCCTAATTTTTTACGATTTGCCTGAAGCCGTTCACCATCACGCAAAATCCTACGTAATTTCACATAAAAGCTCACAATATCTGACAGGTGCGGGAATGCGTCACGGAACTTCCTTATCTTTCGCAACAAATGAGCCATGCAACTCTGTTGCTCGCAGATCAGTTTTAAATACGCATACCACCCATCTACCACCAAGAGCCCAAGAAATATTTCTCCAAGTACCCGGCGGACTACAGACCCACCACGAGTTTTGTCCACTATAAAGTACGCTGAGTCTTGTGTGCCAAACACCCATAACCACCAGTTTTTACCCTTAACACGCCAGCCTGTTTCATCTGCATGCAAGGTCACTGCATTATTGATATCTCCAAGAATTTCAGCATATACATCTTTCATTATCCCAGCAACTCTAATCACGTGTCGCGAAAGCCCCGACGTCGATATTTTCAGTCCAAAAAATGTTCTCACATAATCTCGAATCTTGGTAAACGGTAAACATAAGGCCACCCACAGGTAGCAGATCAATATGGTACTGTTCAATCCGATATCTGCTCCGGGTAATGCCAATTCTGACTTGGCTGTGATTACCTCTTTACATTCATCACAATACTTCTTCTCTTGCTCTATTTGTATGACTTCCAGCTTTTCAACAACATCCGGAATGTCCTCAATGATCCGTTCATTGGTGCTTTCAAGTGGCCCCTGATCACTTAAGTCTTTTCCACACAGGCTACAACAATCAACCTTCGCCTTCTCTGTCCGGTTGGGTTTAATATCCTTGGGACGATTGCCTGCACCTTTTCGTGGCTTTTTCCCTCGCCCCTTGCGCTTCTTCTTGCCTTTGCCATCATTACCCACTCCTTTTTCTTCCCATTCTGGCTGCTTTGATGATGGCTTATTTGCATTCCTATTTACGGACTTAATTTTTTGACTTATAAGCGCTTCCTTGAGTTTTGCATTTTCCGCCTTAAGTTCGTTGATAATTTTTTCTAATTCGATATATTTTTCACGTAGGCTTTGAAGCGCCCGTAAGAGTTTGTTTTGGGATAGCCTGGATAAAGCTATGTAAGTTGTTGATAATATGTCTTTTATGCTCATTTGATACCCTAAACCAAATACGAATTTATCCTAAGGTATCATCCATTGACGCAAATGTCTCCCTTTTTTTTAAAAAATCTCAATTTTTTTCTGAAATCAGTTTGAACTTACCTTTTTTTAATAAAGCATTATTTTTTTAAGCGCTTTAATCTGGTCTCTCAGCTCTGCGGCTTTTTCAAATG
>JAIWDV010000315.1:0-2638 GCA_048632525.1 Bacteroidales bacterium
GCTTCGGGCTACGCCTTTCGCTGCTTTCCCTGAGCAGGTGGCAAGCGATAGACCTACGCTGCCTTTTCCTTTTTGGGCTCCTTCAGTTTTCCTTGTGCATCATAGTCAGCCAGCTTTCTCGGCCCATGAAAAACAGCCAGTGAACCGTCCGTGTACCGATGTACACGCACCTTGACCCTGACGTAATGGCACCGATACTGGTTCGCAGGGATTTGCAGCGTTTTCCCCTCAAAATTGACGCAGTTGTCAGCTGTCACGGTCCGCTCGTACTGTTCGCACAGAATGTCGTCGAGATTTGCTCCAACCCAGGGTACAAAGGCTGAACCTTTCTCGGCAGCGGGCTGCATGAACTCGGCGTTGAATGCTGGTTGATATACCTCAGCCAGATATTGGTTGGCAGCATCCATCGTAATGATTCCATAAGCGGCCAGTTCTTTAGGGAGCCGATCCTGGTGCGTACGGAAGGCCCGTTCGCTCCGCCCCCGTGCTTGCGGAGAATAGGCAGGGATCATCCCGATCCCCAATTGACTCATGGCGCGTCCAAACTGAGTGAGCTGAGTTTTGCTCGCTTTACCGCCCTCCTCGGGCGTATACCAGTAATGACTCCCCCGATCAGTGTAAAAAGCACTGAACAAACCACACTTAACAATGACATCCCGTACCCCCTGAAAGCTGCTGGCTGTGCCCTCCTGAGGAACAAAAAACATGGAATAGTGTTCACTGGTCGCGTCATCCATGGTTACGATCAGATCCCACTTTTTGCCAGGTACCCATTCATGAGTGCTTCCGTCCTGGTGTAGCATCATGCCCTGCAGAGGAGAACGTTCACGGCGCTTCCGGTGTGCACCCTTCTTGGCAGCCCTGGAAACCAATCCTCTCGATTGAAGCGTGTTTTTAACCCAGGTGTAACTCCTCTGCCCTCCATCGCGCCGATACCACGCATGAAAGTGCTTCACGTTCCAGCCCATGTGTCGCGTCCTGTAACGATCAATAACAGCTAAAACTTCATCCAGAGGAGCTCGACGCGATGAAACCTGCGTCAACCGCTTGTCCAACAATCCCTCCAATCCCTCTTCCTCGTAACGATCAATGTAACGCCGAAATGTCCGAGCGCATATCCCCAACATCCGCGCTGCTTCTTCCTGACTTAATCGACTTTCTGTCCATACTCCATACGCCTCTTCAAATCGCATCTTCCGGATCTCCTGTAACAACTCTGTCCGTCTCATGAATCACCTCCTGGTGACTCATTTTAACCGGACAGATTATGTGCTACAACTCCGGACAGATTATTTGTTTCTGACATGACGGGATCTATGACTTGCCTTCGGCTAATACTTTTGCTAATATATTAAATATTAACAGGATTCACGTATAGAGGACTTTCACCTCATAAGTTCACGCCCATGCCGGGCGTACACAAATCACTTGAGCTAACGGAAGAAGGCCGTGCGGCTTCGGATAGATTTGAGTAAGGCATAGATCGAGCGCCGTAGCTCAGTTCAGACATTAGGCCTTGTCTATGTGATTACGACAAAATGAGTTGGGGCTCACAGAATATAACGATGGGAGGGAGGTTGGTATGAATCTTGAGCCAAATACACTATTGATTATAATCGGCTCTATCTTCATCTTGCTCGGCTTGGCTGGCCACATAGTCATAGAAAAATTCTCTGTTTCTTTGGCGGCATTACCAGCGAGGGCAACAATTACCATACTTGGCGCTGTTTTGCTTACTTTCGGTATTGTGGGACCGCACAACATACTTCCTAATAAACAGGATAATGCGCTGAAACAAGCAGAAAAACCAGATGTAGTTGTAAAAGAACGTCCTCAAGAAAAAGCAATAAATAGCATGGAAGAGGCGAATAAAAAGAAAGATCTTCCTGAGGAAAAAACAAAGCCAGTAGGTATAGATGAATGGTTCAATCAGGTTTCAGGTTCATATTACGGCTACGTTGATAATCGTGGCAAGCTCGATCGAGTCGTTACTACGCTCTACTTGGACAACAAGGGTAAACTCAAGGGAACATACGTAATGGGCGAAGATGAAGAGCTTGCTCTTGGTCTATTTAATTCAACTATTGCGTGGGAAACTGACAACTATTAATCAATTAGGGGGGTGACATTTTCGCTGAATAAAACTATATACTTTTAGGTGACATAATCGCTGAATATTGACATAATATATATAAAAGTTCCTAACTTGTTGCAAAAAGACTGTTCTCTATTCTAATGGTTTAAGGGAAAGTGCAAGATGTTCCAGAAGATTACCCGGCTTGATCAATAATTGAATGTCTTCATCTTCTTCGAGTTCAGCCATAAGCTCTGGATCGACCGGTATGCTCAAGACGTCTATTCCACCTTCTTTTATCATAGAGATCAGATTATTTATATCAGGGTCGAACCTTATGATAAGCCTTTCAATCTCAGGCAGTTCATCGTAAGGTGTTTGCGCTTGTCTTTGCCATCTCTTAACAGCCCATGCCGGTATTGTAACCGTTCCATCGTCATTTTTTGTTGATTTTTCAAAGAGATAAATCATCCATCCCGACCAAGCCTCGTGTGCATATTTCGCAAGATGTTCTTTAAGCATTTTAGAAAAGCTCATCTCAACATCCCCCTTTCCCTCATCTTT
>JAIWDV010000316.1:0-2616 GCA_048632525.1 Bacteroidales bacterium
CGAGCCTCATCAATACTGATCCTTATGACAAAGGCTGGATTCTGGTGATTGAGGCCGGGGATCTGGATTCGGAATTGGGAGATTTAATGCAGGGCGAGGCCCTTATCGACTTCATAGATAAAGAAGTAAAAATAGCCGAAGAGGAAAAGGCAAAGGCCTAAGGCGATTGAATATTGACGATTGAATATTTATGGGTAGTGATTTTTTTTAAAAATAGTCAATAGTCAATCGAAAATCGTCAATTTTCGGAAAAATACGAATTGAATTTGAACTCTTCCCAAAACCGGGATGAATATTATTCTAAATAACACATAATGCCCCCATACTGGCGTTTATTCAAAAATCACTCAAGGCCTGTCTCCGCCGCCAAAGGACTGGCGGTGGATGACACCTTGCCTCAATCGGTGGCACACAATAACTCCCCACCCATCCTAAACCTTTACACCTTTGTTCCGTCGGTCAATGTAGGGAAATACCAGGACATTGAGTCGGCCCTGAAGCTTGACAGATGCCGCGCGCGTGGCATTGAATTCAGCCGTAGAAGTACGGGGGGAGGGACTGTAATTATGGGACCTGACATCGTAGCACTCGGCCTGGGCATTAATGTGGATTATCCTGGCCTAAAGAAGGGGGTCAGCGGGGTTTTTGAGTCCTTAAGCCTTGTCCTGATAAGGGCCCTTGAAAAACTGGGGATTCAGGCCTATTTCCAGCCCAAAAATGACCTGGAGGTGGGTGGTAAAAAAATTGCCGGGCTTTCTGCCGCATCGGAGGAGGGCAAAAGTTTGCTCTTTCACACGAGCCTTCTGGTGGATTTTGATATCGCCTTAATGACCGATATTATGAGTACGCCTTTGATCAAGATCCGCGACAAGGGGTATAACTGCTTCAGCCAGCGCATGACCACAATAAGGCAGGAACTTGGCCGGGATGTTCCCGTAAGCAAGGCGATGGAAGCCGTTCAAGAGGCATTTGAAGAAGAATTCAACATCCGTTTCAAGGAGGATGCCCCGGATGCGTGGGAAGAGAAGACAATCCAGCGATTCATTGAGGAAAGATATACAAA
The DNA here is from genome assembly GCA_048632525.1 of Bacteroidales bacterium. GTDB lineage: Bacteria > Desulfobacterota > DSM-4660 > Desulfatiglandales > Desulfatiglandaceae > 4484-190-2. The sequence continues at coordinate 1,064 of JAIWDV010000316.1, forward strand.
TCCGGAATGGATCTTTTCCCACAAGCACCCAAGGGCCAGAATGGGCATAGGGCAACTAAAGAGCAAAGGCGGTCTTCTGGAGATCTATCTTTCGCTCTCGGGCGGCTCCATTGAAAATGTCCTGATAACTGGTGATTTCTTCTCCACAAGTGAAGACATACACCGGCTTGAAAATGCTCTCAAATGGACTTCTGCCCGCAAAGAAAGTATAGAAAAGAACCTGTCATCCGTATGGCGTGAGGATATGATTTACGGCCTGGATGTGCCCACTCTTACAGGTGCCATACTAAAGGCAAAGGAGAATCAGGTAAGACTCTAACCGGGAATGCGAAAATGGAAATAAGAAGGGCCGGCTTCAGACAAAATATTCTATCTTCGCGTTCTTTGCGTCTTTGCGGTGAATTAATAAAAATGGACAAACAACAGAGCCCCGAATATGCAAAAATGAGCCAGGCCACGGCTATTTCTCTCGGACTGGTCAGGGGCAGGATGTATCGTGGCGCGGTCAACAGGTGCGTCAATCTGCTGGCCCATTATCCAGAGGGCTGTTCTGCCAACTGCGCCTATTGCGGTCTTGCTAAAAAGCGGCCCGGAACTTACCACGACAAGAGCTTTATCCATGTCCCATGGCCTGTCTTTCCCATGGGCCAAATCATTAACGCCATCAACAATGCCCCATCCTATGTAAAGCGCACATGCATCTCCATGATAACCAACGGAAAATGCCGCCAGGCAACCCTTGAGATGACCCGGCGGTTGAAAGATGAGACTGCACTTCCCATATCCATCCTCATTGCCCCCACCATCCTCCACGAAGACGACCTGGCTGAGATGAAAGAGAGCGGGGCTGATAAGATCGGGGTGGCCGTTGATCTCGCCACACCGGAACTGTTCGACAAATATCGTGGAAAAGGGGTTTCCGGCCCCCACAAATGGGAAAAATACTGGGAGATCATGGAAACGGCCCTTGACATCTTTGGGCATCCAAATGTGGGCGCTCATCTGATGGTAGGGATGGGGGAAACAGAAGAACAGATGGTCTCCATCATGAACAGGCTCTGGCAGATGGGCGTGGTGAGTCACCTCTTCTCTTTTTTTGCCGAGGAAGATTCCAGACTGGCCGACAGGCCCCAGCCACCCTGGCCTGCCTATCTGAGGATTCAATTGGCACGCTACATTATCGAAGAGGAACTGGTTAGCAACCAGGATATGAGTTTTGACAAGGCAGGCCGCATTATTGATTTCGGCCTTGCCTCTGACCTTCTGGCGAGTATTATCAGCTTTGGTAAAGCCTTCATGACCGGCGGGTGCCTTGGCCCGGATGGACAGGTGGCCTGCAACCGGCCCTTTGGCAACTGCCTGCCAGATGTGAATCAATGGAACTATCCGTATCCTCCCAACGAAGAAGAGCTCGACCTCATCCGGCAGAATATCTTTAATGTTGAATAGTTACCGGCCAGCTCTGCTGTTAAAAAAAGAGTAAGCGTTCACGGCTTCAAACGTTCAGGCTTCAGGGTTTACCAAAATCTGAACCTTTGATTCGTGAGTTTAGA
>JAIWDV010000317.1:0-2598 GCA_048632525.1 Bacteroidales bacterium
CCCTCCCCGACGCTCGTCCGATCTAGCCACCACATCGTCAGGATCCTTCAGATTTTCGAGCGGTCTGTTCCCGAAGAACCGTGCCCAGTCGTAAGCCACCACGTCGTCAGGATCCTTCAGATTTTCGAGCGGTCTGTTCCCGAAGAACTGTGGCCAGTCGTAGGCCACCACATCGTCAGGATCCATCTGGTTATTGAGCTGTGTGTTCTTCTCGTAGAACCGTGCCAAGCGGTAAGCCATCACGTCCGCGTCTTCACTGCTGAAGGTCCCGCTGCTCAGTTGATCTGCAACAGCCTCTTCGCACGGGAAATTGATGGAAAAATTTATTTCCTCGCCAGTTAAGTCGGCAGCCGAGTCGTACAAATCGTCACCGCTGAAGCCTCCGCTTTTGGCTTGAACGAATTCCGTTTCCGCACAATGGGCATAGTTCACACCTCTGAAGTCTTCACTTCCAGCCGCAAAAGCGAGTGAAGTGGGTAGTACCAACACTACCAGCAGGGAACTAATAATTAAGTTGCGCATTTTATTCATCGTTACCTCCATATTAGTTTTTTCTCAAAAGATTATTTACTAATGGTGTTATCCAAGGATATTTCAGGTTTTTAACGCCCGTGTTGTGACTCAATCCTCATTCCCATCATCGGGAACACCACGTTAGTATCGCAACTATACATACTTTTAGATGAAGAGTCGGGGCTGTCCCAAAAGTAGGGCAGTACCCTTCGCGATTTAAAGATAAGGCGATAAAATAGGGGGTATGGAAACGATACACGCAATAGTCACCTTCAAGCCATGCACCCAACAACAATTGATGTTGCCAACCAACCTGAATGATGTGATACCGGAAAAGCATCTGGTGCGGACCGTGAATGAAGTTGTGGACGAATTGGATCTAAAGCCATTATTACGGCAGTACAAAGGTGGCGGGACCAGCAGTTATCATCCTCGTATGATGTTGAAGGTCCTGGTCTACGCATACACACAGAGAACTTTTTCATCCCGGCAAATAGCGAAAGCGCTGCGAGAAAACATCAACTACATGTGGTTGAGCGGTTACAACAAACCGAACTTCAGGACGATCAACAGGTTCAGGGGAGTGGTGATGCGTGAAGTAATTGAAGAAGTTTTTACGGCGGTGTTGGATTACTTGATAGGGCACGGATATGTGAGACTGGAAAACTACTTTATAGATGGGACAAAGATAGAAGCGAACGCCAACCAGTACAGTTTTGTATGGCGTAAGAGCACGGGAAACTACAAGCAGAAGTTGCAAGCAAAAGTACGCGAGATGATGGACGAAGTAGATTTGGTGAACAAAGAAGAAGATAAGCGTTATGGTGATAAAGATTTGGAAGAATTGGGGGAAGAAGCAGAAATAGACAGTGAAGGCTTGAAAGACCTGGCCAAGCGGTTAAACGAGAAGTTGAAGGACAATCCCCAAGAAAAAAAGCTCACCAAAGCAGTGAAAAAGCTAGAGAGTGATTACATCCCACGGATGGAGAAATATGAGCGGTACGAAAAGACATTAGGAGGGCGCAGCAGCTTTTCAAGGACGGATGAAGCCGCAACGTTCATGGGTATGAAAGAAGATCACATGCGCAACAGGCAACTCAAGCCTGGATACAATGTGCAAATTGGGACCGAAGGTCAATTTGTGGCTGGGTACAGCATACATCAGAAGCCGGGAGACAGCACTTGTCTGATCCCCCACCTGGAGAAGATGCATGCACAGATCGGCCGCTTACCGGAGAAGGTCATAACAGATGCTGGATACGGAAGTGAAGAGAATTATGTCTATCTTGAAGAACAAGAGATCGATGCTTATGTCAAATACAGCACATTTGACCGGGAGCTGAAAAGGAGACGCAAAGTCCCTGAGCGAGAAATCTACTGGTCATCGAATTGGGAGTATGACGAGCAACAAGATGAATTTGTCTGTCCACAGGATAAACGATTGCCCTATGAGCAAACCCGTCAAATCAGAACGAGCAATGGATATCTGACGGAGCGGCGGATATACCGCTGTCGAGATTGTGAGGATTGCCAGGTACGAGCACTGTGTACCAAATCAGAACATGGTCGCAGTGTACGTGTTAGTTTCCGTTTACGCCAATTCAGGCGGGAAGCGAACGAACATCTGCAATCTTCTGAAGGAATACGCTTGAGGTCGCAACGTCTCATCGAGGCAGAAGCTGTTTTCGGTAGGTTGAAACATAATTGGGGCTTTCGGAGGTTCCTGTTGAGAGGGTTAGATAAGGTAAAAATTGAATGGGGGTTGCTCAGTGTGGCTCATAATATTGCCAAACTGGCGGTATGAGTTCCGTCAGTTTTTTTCTTTTTCGAAATATCTGCTAGCTAGACGAAAGAAGGGGCTGTCTGAAGTTACTTTTTAGACAGCCCCCTTTATGGTAACAAAGCTGAAGCATGGCTGTCATGCCAGGGGCATGATAAGCAATCCATATCTGTTTTGGAGTGCCAAGCTCATGTAGTTTGAGCCGGACGTGCTTGCGCTTTCTCATGATAAATCTAGAGCCTGGATCCAGCACTCCAAAGTAACCTTTGATGTACGTAAACTTTTGGAGTACGCTTGCATTTCTT
>JAIWDV010000318.1:0-2580 GCA_048632525.1 Bacteroidales bacterium
GGTTTTGGATTTGATTTGACATTTGGATTTTGTCATTTGAACTTTATTCCATAGGGCATCACAAATCACTATCTAACACGCATAGCAGCGCTGGGACCATCCCGCTACTGCGGGATGGTTTAAGGGTTTAATTAACTGTTGGCTGCCACCTTTTTTTTGGGCCATATTGTCCCTTTGAGTTGGGACACCGTAGAAAGCCCCTCCAAAAAGGTGGGACGTTGAATGTCAACGAACTTTCCAAGTACCATTTTCTTTCCCTCTTCTATCACCGTTTCATCGGGATGCACGCCGTTTCTGATCACGCTGTTCTCCTTGTACAGTTTAGTCATCTCCAGGGCCCCGCCCAAACGATTGCGTCTTCCAAATGCCGTGGGACATGGAGCCATGACCTCCACAAAGGAAAAACCTGGTTTTATCAGGGCCTCGTGAAAGGATTGCGCGAGTCTCCTTACGTCCACGGACAGCCAACGGGCCACATACACGGCCCCGCAGGCTGCGGCCAGTGAAGGAAGGTTCAAAGGAACCTCCGTATTCCCGTAAGGGCTGGTGGTCGTCTTTGCACCGATGGGGGTATTGGCCGAAGTCTGTCCCCCGGTCATTCCATAATTCATGTTGTTCACACAGAAAATGGTGATATCGATATTCCTTCGGGCCGCGTGCATAAAGTGATTACCCCCTATCGAGAAGAGATCTCCATCGCCGCTGAATACAAAGACATTCAACTCGGGTTTGGCCAATTTCAGACCTGTTGCAAAGGGGATAGCTCGACCATGGGTTGTATGAAAGGAATCGAGGTTAAGATATCCGGCCACCCTGCCGGTGCACCCAATACCGGAGACAATGGCAAGTCGATCATAATCGGTTCCCATTTTCTTCAGAGTAGTAATAGCGGCCGAAACGGCACTTCCAATGCCGCAACCCGGGCACCATATATGCGGCATGCGGGCTTCCCTTAGAAGCTCATCCTTTGGATGCCTGTGCGGTTCAACACTGGCTTTTTGTTTCATTTTTTTGTCCTTTTGCTTCCGAGCATACGTAAGGCCTCTTTTACGCCCTCAACGACCTGCCGTGGGGTATGGATTCCTCCACCAGCATGGGAAATCAGGTGCGTAAGGGCCTGGCCGGATGAGCACCTTTCCACTTCCAGGGAGATCTGCCCGAAGTTCACTTCGGGTACTACAAAGGCCTGCACCTTTTTTGCCAGTTTCCGGATCAGGTCCTCGGCAAATGGCCAGACCGTATTTAATTTCAAAAGGCCCACATTTATCCCATCCTCTCGCAGGCCGCGCATTGCCCTGAGAGCCGGCCTGACAGAAGATCCGTAAGTCACGATTACAATCTCGGCCTCATCAAGAAAGTAATCCTCATAATCCAAAATTTGATCTCTGTTCTTCCGGACCTTTTGGATCAGGCGTGTCATCATCGTTTCCTGCGTCTTGGCATCCATTCCAGGATACCCTCTTTCATCATGGGTAAGCCCAGTAACGTGAATCTTATATCCATCCCCTGCGTCAGGGAGAACCGGGATAAAAGAGCTGTCTGTTTTGTAGGGAAGATAGGTCTCAGGGGACCCCGTTGGCTTTTTTCGATTAACCACCTCAATCTCTTCGGCGGGGGGGATGGTAACACGCTCCAGAGTATGTCCCACAACCTCATCAGCCATAACCAGAACCGGCATGCGAAAGGTCTCTGCGAGATTGAATGCCCTGATTGTAAAATTGAACATCTCTTGAGGGGAGCTCGGGCAGATGGCGATGATTTCATAATGACCGTGTGAGCCCCAGCGGGCCTGCATCATATCCCCCTGGCTGCACAGGGTCGGAAGACCGGTCGAAGGCCCTCCTCTCTGGACGTTTACAATGACGCAGGGTGTCTCGGTGACTAAACCAAGGCCAATATTTTCCATCATCAGGCTAAAACCCGGTCCTGAGGTAGCTGTCATGGCCTTTGCCCCTCCCCAGGCGGCACCGAGCACAGCCGCAATGGAGGCTATCTCGTCTTCCATCTGAATGAAGATACCTCCCACAGCAGGAAGCCGTTTCGCCATTGTCTCTGCGACCTCGGTGGCCGGTGTTATCGGATAGCCCCCGAAAAAGCGGCACCCCACAGCCAAGGCCCCCTCGGCACAGGCCTCATCACCATTAATAAAATGCTCTCCTGTTAAAACAGCCTCAGATGTCAATTTTTGTCCCTCACATCATTTGAAGTTACGCTGAATTCTCACAAAAGATTGCGAATTCCGGGCACACCTCTTCACAGAAATGGCAACCTACACAGGCCAACGGTTCTGCAACGAAAGGCGGGTGATATCCCTTTCTGTTGAACTCATCGGACATCTTTAAAACATTGCGTGGGCAGAATTCCACGCAGAGGCCACATCCTTTGCATCGGTTCTCAATAATATAAATAATGGCCGGTGGCGCCAGTTTTTCTTCCCAATCAAGGGGTTTTCTCCACATCTTCATGGACATGACCCTATTCCTTGAACCTCTTTCTTTTGTATCCCGGGCATTCCTACTCATTCCCTCTTTTGCAAAGGGAGGAATCTTAGCCTCCCCCTTTGTAAAGGGGATTGAGGAG
>JAIWDV010000319.1:0-2580 GCA_048632525.1 Bacteroidales bacterium
TTTTCTCACCTGCCTTAATAAGGACTGTGGATACAAAAAGATCCTATAACTCTAAACGTAACTACTCAGGTGGATAGGCCTGCCCTTTACCCACAAATTAGCTCTACCCACTATCGTCACCTTTGAGTGTGAAGCCGTCACACATCAGTTGTAAGTGAATATAACCTCGCCACATTAACTGATGACCAGGCGGTGGGTCATTAGAACGTCCCAGGTATCCGCCAAGCTTTGCTATCAGCTTCACTGCGGCGCCGAGGGAAGTGGGGGAAGTAAGACTTTTTTTTAGCATAGGCACTCAATACCTTTACTTCCAAATCTGAAAACAAAACTTCGGCAGGCAGCTCAGGGGTCTCTCTTCCTAAAAGAGTCATGAGCATAATTCGCCATGCAATCACCTGATTTATCGCCAACGCTCGTTTCAGCCGCTCAGCGGTTTTATTGGCAAGTTCTTCTACCTTGCAACCTGACTTCAGTACTCGGTGCCAGTCTTCGATACGCCAACGAAGACAATACCACTTCACACAATTTAACACATTGTCAGCCGATTGAAGATCAATCGTCGTGAGCAAAAACCATTCAACTGCCTCTGCATCCGCTGGTGGCTTGTCTTCTTTCACATGGACAATCCCTATTTTAATCGGATCCCTGTCTTTATGATATGCTGGAGGATTAAGCTCTATTTGTGTAGAGCGAACTGAAACCTGCGCAGTGCGGGCGGGTCTTTTGGCCCGTGCTTTTTGTTTACTCTTTTTACTTCTGGCACTTTGCCTCGGGACTTTAATTTCAATTTGTGCTTGAACCGGCGATTGTCTTGCTGTCTCAAACAGTTTGTATTCACCTGTAGTACTACGATCATGTTTGGCACGTACAAGCAAATCAACACTGGCACTGTTACAGCGTTGATCGTCAAACATTTCAAAGAAATCGCCCTCCCGATCCATGACGTTAATTATAGATGTGTGCGGCATCAAAGCTTTTAATCCCTGACAGTCACGCACTCCCTCAATCCAGGAAAAAGTCTTCTTTTCTTCAATTGGAATTGCGAATGCGGGCCGATTATCGTCTTTTGATTTTGGCTTTGGCGCTGTTACCTCAGATTGCAGGACACCCAGAGGCAGACCTTCAGTGGTTACGACAAGCGTGGAATGCATATGTAAGCCACGACTTTTTGCGCCGGTCTGATTAGAACCAATCACCCCAAGGCCTTCACACTGGTCAAGGCTGTTATAATCAAGATCACTACCGTCTTGGATACATAACACAGTACCTTCCGCTTTCATTCGTCGGATCGTTTGTTCACGGTGCGGCAAGAGAATATTAGCCATGGTAACTGCAGAATCATCAGGTTTGTCAATTAAGCGGTAATAAGCTTTAACTTTCGGCCAATTGCCTTCTACCGCACCACTGTAAGAGCAACTGGGGTTCATGGCTTGATTATGTCCAATTTCGACAAGTCGATTGCTTAATCGTTGATCACCCAACGGAGAACCGCCAAATTCGTTTTCCGCCCAGTTTCCACCATCAATACCAAAATGGAGATCAAGAGCGCCCAAGCCACTATTTTCAGGAAGGCCCATCTTGATACGAAAATCTTTATCAAAAGGATAAACATAAATATCCTTTACTGTTTCCTCATGTTTTTTCAATAAATCCTGTCTGCCCCTGCCTTTGGTACGACCAATCCATTGCCAGTTTGCGGCCTTGTAGCATGTTCCTCTGTAATGAGTCGTATCAACAAAGCTTTCGAGAAGCAGAGGCCGGTGTCCATAACGAAACTCAAAATCACCGGGAAATTGCTTGATGACCAGACCAAGGACACGGGAAGCAAGGTTTTTACATGATATGCATGAACGAATTAAAAACCTGCTCATATTAACAACATGGTGTAAATTCTTTTGCCGCATGTCCCAATCCCAGCCGATCCATTTATCACGATCCTCAAGGTGCAAGGCAGCGGAGCTGAAGCTTATTCCTCCCAGCCAGCCATGTTCTGATTCAACGAGATAACGAAGCTGGCGGCCAACCAATGGTCCCGCACCTCGTGGATGATCTTGGATCATTAATTCATTCCAGATTCGCATCTCTTCTTCTGTTCCGACAATAATTAGCCGCAATTCATTTATATTACCGGCATCAGCAGGCACATTTTTTGGTTCAGGTACCGGCTCTGTTAGACGCCGTGGATTCTTTGGGCCGGAATTCAACATCGGAAAAGGTAAGACCAAATGACCGGTTTGTTCAAGTTTGCGTAAAGCCTTTAAACATCCACTGCGTTGTTTATTCCCGCACGGATCAAAAAAGTTAAAATGATCGCATAGCTTATCCGCCAGTTTAGTTCGATTTATGTTATCGTTGGTATCGAGTATATTGTTGATTTTCTCGATGGCCTCTGGTTGTGTTAGTGTCCGTTTAATTTGATTTTGAGTTTCCATGTCGATAATGTATTCGACATCGAAACAAAAGTCCAGTTATATTTACGGGTAAAGGGCAGGATAAGCCGAATGACGTGATCTGGGAAATCTTCGCGGCCGGTACCGATGACAGGATCGCGGATACGGCGATACAGATCGCCGAGGCGCA
>JAIWDV010000320.1:0-2571 GCA_048632525.1 Bacteroidales bacterium
ATCAAATCCAAAACCCCAATGTCAAAATGTTTTCCAAAACGATCAGTTATTTATCTTTTCCCCATTATGCATCTTCACCAGTATAGGCTGGTTTTGAATTAATGGGTGGACATATATTTTTAAGCATTTGTCATTTGACATTCATTTGAAATTTGGGCTTTGATCTTTGTCATTCGTGACTCGTAACTAAAATATTGCCAATATCCCATCCCGCCAGAAGCGGATCTTCAACATTTCACTATTCCAATTGGGAGCGATGCGAACTAACTTGCACTTATACCCCCAACCCGAGGGCTGCGCCTACCTGGCTGATAACAAGGGCAACAAAATAGGCGACAACCAGATTAAAGGCGATGGAAAACCCGGCCCATTTCCACGAACTTTCCCTCTTGATCATAATGACGGTCACAATACAGGGAACGTATAGCATAGTAAAAATGATAAGGGTGAAGGCCAGCAATGGGTTCCAATCGGGATTGTTCTTGAGTCTTTCAGACAGGGAACCGGCTTCATCCGGATCCACATCGCCTAACGAATATGCAGTCCCTAAGGTGGAGACGACAACTTCCTTGGCAGCAAAGCCTCCCACAAGGGCAATATTTGTTCGATAGTCAAAGCCCAGGGGCCTTGTAATGGTCTCCAACCGTTGGCCAAGCCACCCGGCCATGGTGCCTTTCAACGCAGCCTGCTGTTCCTGTACGCCCACATTGATTATATCGTGCGTATAATTTATATAACATGCTGCCGCATTCAAAAGACCATCACCCATTTCCTGATTTGAAAATCTATCGCTTTCGAGAAAAAGCACTGCCTTTACCAACGACAACAGGGCTTGTTTATCCGAGTCCGCCAGGGGAACCCTTGCATTTTCTTTTGTAGCCTTTGAATATGAGTCATAAAGGTCGTTGAGACCCGCAAGTTCTTTTTCGTCTTTAACCCATTCATTGACATCAGGAGAAGCCAGGAAAGATTGTGTAAGCCTTATACGTTGATCCTCAAAAGATTTTATCTGATTTTCGGAGGGCCCGGGGAATGTCATCATCACCCACAGGATGATAGAAAACCCCAGGATTACTGTTCCGGCCTTCTTGATGTATTGCCATGTTCTTTCCCATGTATGGATCAAGAGCCCCCTGAGGGTAGGCATACGGTAGGGAGGGAGTTCCATTACAAAGGGCGTCTTGGGGCCTTTGAGAACCGTGGCGCGAATGAATTTGGCGGCGAACAACGCAAAGCCCCAGGAAAGGAGGGTGAGGTAAAACATCATACGGGCCTTGTTTTCGGGGAAAAAGGCGCCAATAAGCACAGCATATACGGGTAATTTCGCTCCGCAGTTCATAAATGGGACCACGAGAAGGGTGGCGATCCTTTCTTTGGGATCTCTCAATGTCCTCGCAGCCATAACGCCTGGAACGGCGCACCCCCCTGATATCCCGCCACTTACGATCAGTGCCATAACAGAATTCCCGTGAAGCCCGAACCACCTAAGGACCCTGTCCAGCATATACGCTACCCTCGCCATGTAGCCGGAGTCCTCCATAATGGCGATGGCGAAAAACATGAACATAATGAGAGGAACAAACCCCAAGACCCCGCCCACGCCATCTATGACCCCTGAGGTGATCAGTGACTGCAGGTATCCCGGTGCAATAACAGACGAGGCCACACCTTTAAGGCCATCAAAGAATGCCTCAAACCACCCGACAGGCGCCTCACTCGCTGAGAAGGTGAATACATAGATTACATATAGTATGGCCAACATAAGGAGGGGGCCGATGATCCGGTTTGTTAATACCTTATCGATCTTATCCGAAAGATTAAGCCTGGCTTCAATCTTCCGTTTGACCGCTTTTTTTGTGATACCGGTAATGTATCCGTAGCGATGGTCGGCAATTATACCCTCCGGTTCTTCCTCGAGGGTGTCCATTATATGCTTAAAGGTCTTTTTGCAGATGGCATCGATTTCCTGGCCAAGATTGGGGTCCCTCTTCAGCAACTCTATGATCTGGCTATCGCCTTCGAGGCATTTGAGTGCCCTCCATCTGGAAGGGTATTTTTTGTCAAAAATGCTGGATCCCTCAATGATGGCCTCAATTTCATCCAGGCTCTGGTCAATGTCCGTGCCATAGGATATTACCGCCGGATGCCATTGTTGCCCTTCTTGTGCTATTTCCAGGACCTTATCGAGGAGTTCCTGAATCCCCTTGTTTGATCTGGCAACCATGGGTACGACAGGGGTCCCGAAGAGTGTAGATAACTGCTGGTGATCCACACGAATGCCCCTGGACTCTGCCACATCCACCATATTGAGGGCAATGATCAGGGGAATTCCCAGTTCTTTGAATTGGACGGCCAGGTAAAGGTTCCTGTCCAGATTGGAGGCGTCCACGATATCGACAACCAGATCGGGCCTTTCGTTGACCAGGAAATCCCTGGCCACAATCTCTTCCAGTGAATAGGCGGTCAGGGAATAGGTCCCGGGGAGGTCCACCACCTCTATTCTACAGCCTTTATGGGTGACATGCCCGACCTTCTTCTCTACAGTGACACCCGGATAATTGGCAATCTGCT
>JAIWDV010000321.1:0-2570 GCA_048632525.1 Bacteroidales bacterium
TATTTTCAGACTTGACTCTATGAACTATGAAATTGTGAGATGATCTTCATTTTATAGATTGCTGATACTCTTCAACCATCCGGATAATCTCTCTACCGTATCTTTGAACAAAATACGGGCCAACTCCATGGACCATGAGCAGTTCATCGTTTGTTGTGGGTAGATCTCGTGCCAGATTATCCAGGACCTGGTTCGTAAAGATGCGGAAGGCAGGGACCCCTCTTTTCTTAGCCATACGCAGGCGCCATTCCCTTATTGTTTCATAGAGTCTCGGGTTTTCCGAGGAACCTGAAATGGATTGTCCCACAGTTTTTAGTTTGGACGTCTGATTCTTTGGGGTTTGTCTCCTGTCCCGTTGTTTTAAACTCTCGCTCAAGGAAATTATTTCCAAAGACATGATATCGTTGAGACCAATAGAACGACCTTTTTCTGTAAGGCCAGCCCTCTTGTAATGTATAATCCTCTCCTCTTTTTCAAAGGAATGTTCACTTACCATTATGAGACCGGACTTAACTAAGGACTTAAGAAGGTTTTCAAAATCAGCTCTCGGGAAAGTTGATCCCGGGCAACTGTCGCTATAGAGCATTCCCGTGCTGAGACTATCGACACTCTTCAGCATGGATATTACATCCCTCAATATATGTTCCTCCTGCCTGTTCGGTTTTCGGGCGAAGACCAGGGTGGAATTCTCAGGAGCACAGAAATCGCATACTCCACATTCACGGCCATCATCTTCACGGTCCCCGAAATGTTCTACAAGGTAAAGCATGCGGCAGGAAAAAGAGCTTGCAAAATGGGCTATTTCATCAATCTGGGCTAGTCTATGGTTGCTCTGATTCTTATAAGGTAGATGCCAGTTGTTGTGCCCCTTCTGAGCCTTTTCGTCAGGACTCACCAGTGCCCCTCCATGAATCCAGAGTTTCTCCAATGCGGTTTCAAACTCCTCTTCCTCCATCTTCAGTTCATTTCTTATCTTTTCCGAGGGTATCTTTTCATTCGTAAGCCTATTGTAGATTCTTCTCAGGGCGTTTTCATGAGGGTAACTCTTTTCATGGAAGAACAGATGAAGCCTTCTGTCACCATATGATTGTAGAAGAATAGCGCGGGATGGTTTCCCGTCACGCCCAGCACGGCCAATCTCCTGGTAGTAACCCTCAAGGCTTCCGGGCAGGGCAGTGTGGATCACCGTGCGTATATCAGGTTTGTCAATCCCCATACCAAAGGCGATGGTTGCGACAATCGCATCTAACTCCCCTGATAGAAAGGATGTCTGTACTTTGTCTCTAACTGCTGCAGGCAACCCGGCATGGTATGGGGCAACGGAAATAAGGTCCTCAAGCTCTTCTGCAAGCTCTTCTGTCTTCTTTCGTGTGGGCGCATAGATGATGGCAGGTCTGGATTCCTTGTTTTTGATGATCTCGATCACTTTTTGTGTACGGTTCGACGGTAGGATCTCTATAAGTTCAATTGCAATATTTGTCCTCCTGAAACCGTGTATTCGCATATCAGCCCCATCGATCCTGAGCTGTTTGATGATATCTTGTTGAACTCTTGGCGTAGCTGTGGCAGTCATTGCAATCACCGGAGCGGACCTGAAGATTGGAAGTCTTTCTCCAAGGAGCCGGTAGTCGGGCCTGAAATCATGACCCCATTGGGATATACAGTGGGCCTCATCAATGGCGATCAGAACCGGCTTGCGTTTGGCAAGCATTTCGGAAAAGCCCGGAACCGCAAGCCTTTCGGGAGCGATAAAAAGAAAATCAAGGTTTCCGTCAAGATAGTCACGGGAGACCACACGGGATTGCAGACGTGTACGGCCGGAGTGTATGCGCTCTGCAGCAAGGCCTAATTCCTTGAGGTGGGCGGTCTGATCTTCCATAAGTGCTATTAGGGGGCTTACAACCAGGGTGGTTCCTCCCCTTACAATCCCCGGAAGTTGATAGCACAATGATTTTCCCGATCCAGTGGGCATTACGAGCAGGACATTATTGCCCTGGATAACGGATTCACAGGTGTTCTGCTGATATGGTCTGAAGGAATCAAAATGGAATATTTTCTTTAACACATATTCCGGATTATGGCTGGCAAGATCCTTTTTGGTCCTTTTATCATCTTTGTTTACAGGAGCAGTTTTTCCAGGAGCTGGAGGGTTCTCTTTTTTGGGAAGAGCAGGGTCATTTGTTCCTAACTGATTCCATGCAGATTCAGGAATATAATAGTCATCATCTGTGGGAGGAGGAGGCTCATCATAGGGGTGAGAATATTCAGTGTCTTTTGGATCTTTTTTATTGGTCATTTTTTTATAATCTCCTAATCGGTTGGGAGAAAGGAGTCAAGCAATTTAAAAAAAACGAATGTCGAATTTAGAATGAAGAATTACCAATTATGAAATTTTTGTTTTCGTTCGATATTCAATATTGACGCCCATGTAAAAAGTCCTTTTTACATGGATTTAGTCCCGCGAAACGCGGGATAGGGATTCATAAATTACGAATTATTTAAGCTTGTTATCAGAATATTGAATTGGAGATTCCTGTAAATTTTGACTTTTTACGAGACCATCAATATTA
>JAIWDV010000322.1:0-2546 GCA_048632525.1 Bacteroidales bacterium
CCATATGTGAGGCAAAATCACCAAACCTCAATAAACACCTATGATTTCCGTAAGTTGTAAAATTTCCGAGACGTTATGGCTGGCTTACCAAAAAAAGTATCTGACAATGATGCAAGTAAGAAATCCCTTGAGCAACAGCTCGAATATCAAAAAAATCTGAACAGTATTACCAACAGGATACATTCAGCGAACGATACAAATGAAATCCTGCTGAACCTTCAAGGTGAAATCCTGAGTCTCTTTGACGCTGACAGGATTACTATCTATGTGGTTGATGGCACCAAAAAACAGATTGTTTCAAGGATTAAGACCGGGGACGAAATCAGCGAAATCCGGGTCCCTATTGATAAACAGAGTATTGCCGGGTACTGTGCTGCCTCCGGCAAGGTGGTGAACGTCCTTGATGTCTATGATGAGTATGAACTCGAACGCATCAACCCTAAATTGAAATTTGACAAGAGCTGGGATCAAAAGACAGGATATAAAACGACCCAGATACTTGCAGCCCCTGTCACGTACAATAGATATCTCTTAGGCGTTATACAGTTGATCAATAAAAAGAAAGGAAAGCCCTTTACAGAGGAAGACCAGACTTCGGTTCTGGATATTGCAAAGGTCCTGGGGGTGGCCTTCTTTAAAAACCAGCAAGTTGCTCAAAAGGCAAAGCCTACAAAGTTCGACTTTCTCATCACCAACAACATTATCAGCAGCAAGGACCTGAACGAGGCTATTTCACGGGCGAGAAAGGCCAAAAGATCGGTGGCTTCCGTCCTTATAACTGATTTTCATGTCTCCAGGGATAATATTGGAAAATCCCTGGCAGATTTTTTCAAAACCCGTTTCATTCCATACGACGAGAAGATGGTCATCCCTGGTGAGTTGTTGAAAGGCCTCAGGGTGAGCTATCTGAAGCACAATGCCTTTGTTCCAATTGTCAAATCGGATGGCAAGGTTGTCGTGGCCATGGAGAACCCCAACTCCCTGCCGGCAAGGGATGCTATTAAAAGGCTCATTCCGGCCAGGGGATTTGAATACTGCGTAGCCCTCAAAGAAGATATCTACGACATGATAAACCTGTTCTTTGATGTAAAAAGGACAGAACTATTGAAGGATTCTGACAGTATTGAGGATATCCTGGGCCAACTGGCATCTGATGATGAAGAATACGATGAAGAAATTGCAAGCATGACTGAAGAGGACAGTGCCATTGTCCAGATTGTCAACAAAATAATTATTGACGCCTACAATCGTGGTGCTTCGGATATCCACATCGAACCACGCCAGGGAAAGGCCAATGCCTTAATCAGGGTCAGGGTAGATGGTGCATGCCAGGTTTACCAGACCCTCCCTTACACCTATAAGCGAGCCATTGTCTCTCGTATTAAGATCATGTCAGACCTGGATATTGCCGAAAGACGTCTTCCTCAGGACGGAAAGATCAAATTCAGGCGTTTCGCCCCTTTGGATATTGAACTTCGGGTCGCTACCATTCCAACGGCAGGACAAAACGAGGATGTGGTTCTGCGGCTCTTATCGACCGGCAAACCCTTGCCGCTGGATGAAATGGGAATGAGCGGGAGGAATTACGAGGCCTTTTTAGACATAATCGAAAAGCCTTACGGTATCGTGTTGGTAGTGGGCCCTACAGGAAGCGGGAAGACCACCACCCTTCACGCTGCCCTGGCCTATATTAACAGGCCTGAAACAAAGATATGGACAGCCGAGGACCCGGTAGAGATTACTCAGGAAGATCTTCGCCAGGTTCAGGTCAGGCCTAAGATCGGGTTTGATTTTGCCAGGGCCATGAGGTCTTTTTTAAGAGCGGATCCGGATGTGATAATGGTAGGGGAAATGCGTGACCGTGAGACCGTATCCACAGGCATAGAAGCTTCTTTAACGGGTCACCTGGTTCTCAGTACCCTTCACACAAATAGTGCTCCGGAGACTATCACGCGACTGTTGGATATGGGAATGGATCCCTTTAATTTTGCAGATGCCCTTCTGGGGGTCCTTGCCCAGCGGCTGGTGAGAACCCTTTGCAAAAATTGCAGGGAGAAGTACCACCCTGACAGGAATGAATTTGACGCATTAATAAGGGCCTATGAAGGTGATTTTGATTCCCTTGGCTTTGAATATAATGATGAATTTTTCCTTTACCGCCCTAAAGGGTGCCCAATGTGCGGTAACAGCGGTTACCGGGGCAGGACCGCCATCCATGAACTCCTTGTAGGGACAGACAATCTAAAATCGTTGATCCAAAACAGGGCAAAGATGGCGGAGCTAAGGAAACAGGCTATAAAAGACGGCATGACTACCCTGATGCAGGATGGTATTCGGAAGGTCTGTCTTGGACTTACGGATCTTATCCAGGTAAGGAGGGTTTGTATTAAGTAGTTTTCCGTTGACCGTTTTCCGTTCACCGATGGAGAAGGGCCACAGAATTAAACGAATAGAGAAAAACGGCCAACGGTGAAATGAAACCGGCGTACGGATCAAGGAAAACTTCCGGGATGCAACAGCCCCTCTGTTTCGTCCAGCCCGAACAT
>JAIWDV010000323.1:0-2542 GCA_048632525.1 Bacteroidales bacterium
GTCTCGTAATAGCTCCAAACACGGGAGAAGCAACCATGCAAAGATCCTATAACCGGAATTATCTAAAGGCTTTTTTTCTGGTTTTGTTTGCCGGAACCATTTGGTCATTTGGTGCTTTGCTCGTCCGTTACATGGAGGCGGCACAAAGTTATCAGTGGCAGTATCTGTTTTTTAGGGGTATGACTGTCGCGATTGTTCTTTTAATTTATATTCTGACAAGAGAGGGTATTGCTGTTGTTGACAATTTTAAAAGGACCGGATTAGCGGAATTACTTGGCTCTTGCGGACTTGTGGCTGCTTTCAGTGGTTATATTTTGTCCATTACTGTAACAACGGTGGCTAACACACTTTTTATGCTAGCCGCCGCACCTTTCATTGCTGCGTTTTTAGGTATAGTGCTGCTGCAGGAGAAGGTTCGATATATTACATGGGTAGCAATGATCATCGCGTTTTTTGGCATCCTAATAATGGTCTTGGAGGGATTGGAGGCAGGCAATTTTTTTGGAAATCTGATGGCGTTAGTTTCAGCATTGGGTTTCGCCGTCTTTTCGGTGAGTCTTCGGTTTCGCAAGGAAACACCGAAATTTACTACGGTTACACTTGCAGGTATACTTTGTGCGCTGGTCGCTTTGCTCATAATTTTTTTTGATAATGACACACTGGCGATGCCACTTCGAAACGTGTATCTGAGCATCTTGCACGGTCTTATCGTCGGATTCGGTTTAATTTTATTTTCTCTGGGATCCAAATTTTTACCGGCTGCACAACTGACATTGTTATCGATGGTGGAGGTGGTTGGGGGAGTCCTCTGGGTGTACATTCCAATTTTTGGTATTCACGAAGTGCCGAGTGTACCCTAACGTTGCATAAAAATTTGTATCGACTTAGTAGTTATGTCTAAGCAGCCTTTTTGACTATATCAAGAAAATGCAACAGATCTTTGCGAACTGCCTGATTTGCGCTCATAGTGAGGGTAAGTTCTCCTTGCGGCTTTGTTAGCCGTCCGGCACGTTGAATAATGCGATGCCTTAGGGTGTCGAGAGTTTTGAACGTCCAAGCTGCGGGGCGTTTAGGTTGAGCCCTAAGCCTACAAGATGCAGAGAGCATTTGAATTTCCCTGGAAAGATTGTGAGCCATCATAGCACAAATGGTAAATACCTGATTCCCTGCTAATCGCCGGGTAGGAATGACATTGAGGCCGGAATCATCCTTGGCGTCCCCGAAGATTCCTTCTTGGGAACCACGTCCATTGTGAAACAGAACCACGGTTTTTGTTGATTCGGTCTTGTTTGTTACTATAACTTTGTAATCGAAATTGAAATCACGTGGCTCAAATAGGTGCAACTGTAGTGGACCCTTATATTGTTTTCGAGTTTTCCTGCGTGTGAAGATGAATCGATAAGTAGTATCCCATGATTTAGGTTTCCAGTTGGTCTCAAAGTATGACCACTCACGGTCAATGACTCGCCAGCGTTTGCGCTGTTCGATTTTGTCTTTGAGCTCCAGAAATCTTTCAAATGGAACGGATGCCGTAAACTTCACATTATTGGTATCAAAAATAGCCATGGTTTTCTTACTGAAGAAAGCCGAATCAATTCGTGACTCGAATATGGTTCCATTTAGCTCCTCCCGTGCCTTTTTGAAACACCGCATCATGAATTCAGGGGCTCCATTTGAGTCGTGGACATTACCGGGTCGGTGAAGAAGGTCGAAGAACTGACTCGTTTGCGCCACAGTGCAAAATAGTGGATAGTAACTGCGGCCCCCCTTCTTACTCTTATTGAAACCGACAGCTGTGCCTTCTGCATGACTCTTAGTAGTGAGTACTGAACCGTCAAAGTCCAAGGTCAATCGGGGTAATCGTTCCCGTTTAAGGCCTTCGATAATAAGCGAGCGAGACAGCTCTCTAAGCTTTTCTACTCCCTCTCTTTCCATCTGAGAGAGGGCGCGGGAGATAGTGGAAACATCGGGAAGCTTGCGTAACCCTAATAACCGAAGAACCAAGGGATCGTCACGGTAGTAATCCACCTCGCGTAACCGACGGAACCCAAGCAGAAGATGAACAATAAGTAGCAATACTACAAGATGACGCCCGAAAATAGGCGATATCTTTAAGTGACTGAAACACTTCTTCAGGCGTTGTTTCATATTCATGCGCATAAACAGGGCCTGAAATATCAACAAGCCTGAAAAAGAAGTTAGCCTTTGATCTTCGAAACGAATAGTAGGAATTTTGTGGCATTTTGCTTGAATTTGTGCTTTTCTAGATTTCACTTGCGGTGGCCTCCTGGATCGGGTTGTTTTTTCTAATTCAAATTCATTTTTACCCTATATCCATAGGCTCCGCAAGTCTTTTACTACTCTAACAGTCCGTTTTTTATGCAACTATGGGGTAAAGCCAAATGAGTAAAGCGTCCACCGGGTATAACCAACCGGATGTTTTACTTTCCCTCTGCCAGTCATATCAGTTTTCATATACAAGTGTAGAATCTTTCGGCGTTCCAAAACCTTCCAATTCCAGATCAAGTCATTGGTCTTAAAA
>JAIWDV010000324.1:0-2533 GCA_048632525.1 Bacteroidales bacterium
TCAAATAGCCGGGATGGCCATAAATATGGCCAGGTATTCTAAGGGATTAAAAAGCAGCATTGATGTCCTGAAAACCATGAGGGAAGTTCAGACCCATAGAACTACATGAAGGACCCCTTATGAAGGAGTTCCCATAAGTGTTCCTTCAAGCGAACTTGGTAAACAGGATTGATTATCAGGGCAGATGATATAACCGTGGAAGGAATTGATTTGATCGTCCTTGATCCTTCATCAGGCAAAATCGTTGATTTTAAGGTGATGGTGCGGCCTTTGAAAACGGCTTTATCACCTCACCTTAATTTAAACCAGCCAATATATTTTCGAGGCTGAGTGGTGTATTATTCCGCCTTTTCTGTTTCAGGCCAGGTTATAACTTTAGTTACTAATGTGGGACCCAGCTCGACCTCAGGCTTTCGACTTCGATAAATATCTTGAAATTCAAGGTTTATTTGGGTAGACTACACATCATGTTCTTTCAAGCTTACAAAACGCAGTGATAAGGCAGCTATGATAAGGTTTATGGCAAGCATGAAAAAATTCTTTTATAATGATATCACACTCGGTCTTCCGCTATGAGTAAAGCAATCTTTTATATTGTATCAATTGGTCTTATCTGGCTCATTGTGTGCGCAATATGGCCCTATTGGAACCAATACGGGATAAAATCTGATTTGAAAGCAGCTGCCCTGTATGGAACAAAACATAGTATTGAGGATACCAGGAAATTTTTAAGCAAAAAAGTAAAAGAAAGGGGATATGATTTTGATCCGCAAGAATTTCATATCGAGAAAGATGAGGATAACACAGTCTCAATTAGTTTGACTTACCAGGATGAGATCAGTTTTTTCGGTTTCATTTTGAAAAAGCTTGAATTCACATTGGATGTGACCAAGCGGGACACCAAGGAATATTTTTAAAAAGGAAAGCCCACCTCATGATCTTAACCAAAGAGAACATAGGAGGCTGTCCGAGAATGGCTATTTCCCGCAATCTCTGCGTCAGGCTCAAATTTTAATCCTCGAAATACTCAATGTATGGATGCCTGTCCCGCTGTATTTAAGCGGGGTGGTTAATCCCGCCATGGCGGGATCGCCTTCCTTGATCTTGCAAGAAATTTCTCATTCACGGACAGCCTCCTAGATTGAATCCGTTTATAATAACGTCCCATATCAAATTGTTTTAGATGTCCCCTTTTATACAATTTTTTTGAAATAATCTGATTTTTCGATCATTATATTGGAGTTTTAGTGTGGTTACAATGTCCTTGACGCAAAAGGGGGATTACCCTATAATCCCTCCTCGAATAAGCAATTTCTTAACAATCTAATCAATTTTAATTTTGAAAGGATAAATTATGCCAGAAAATCGCAATGAGGGTAAAGAACCTTTATGGATGCTCATCGAAAAACAGATTCAAAAATACACTGACGAGGATTTTACCGAAGCAAACAGCCTGGCAACCGCAAGGAAAATTGCCGAAGAGCTGGATACAACCGGCTATAATGTGTCGAAACACGGGGGTAACTGGATGCAGTTAACAGCGGCGGTAAAAGCACGCAACCGTGTTGGCAGGCCCTTTATGCAGGATTTTAACCAGGCGGTTTCCGCGCTGGGCCTGGATGACATCAAAGACACCTACGCCACCGCCATGAAAATAATTAGTGACCTGGGTAGAGATTGGCCCTCCTTTTTAGCTTCAAAACATAGAGCCGATGTGGACGAAATTATTGGAAATAAAAAAATCGAGTTGATGATAGCAATGGCCAAAGAGCTCTCCGGTGAACCGGGAATACGCTATCTCATCTCCGAATCGTTTGAACCTCAAGCCATAATGGAGGCTTTAGGTGTATCAGAAGAAGAATACAAAAGTGTAAAATCCAAAGTAGATGCAGAACTCGCTGAAAAAGCAAGAGTTCAGGAGTTATTTGCCGCTGTGGTAGACGCTTCGGAAGAAGATAAGATTAAACATCTCCTCAACAAAAACGCAGCAGACGAACTCATCACAGAAATTGGCGGCATAGAGCAATCCGCAATTGATGCAGTTAAAAAGGCCATGGAAGAAGAGCTGGCGGAAAAGAAGAGAAAAGAAGAAGAACTGGCCGCCAAAAAAGCGGCTGAAGCGGCAGGTCCTACTCTGGAAAATATCGATTCGGACGATATGCTCGAATACATCGAAGGAATCCGGGAAGTCCTGGAATTTTCTGATGTGGAAAAGGATATCCGAACAATGTGCGAACAGAGTTCTATTCCCAAGGCCCTGGTAGACATCGCGATTTCTGATCCGGACAAACTGGATGAACTGGAGAAGAAAGCCGGGGGATAATCTGCAGCCTTTCCACATTTGTGTTCTTACAAGCCGGGATTTTCAGTGATTCCGGCTTTTATTTTTTTCCTCCATAATTCTCCAATCTATTAATTTTGATGGATTCGTAAAAAGCTGGTTTATGCCGCAAGCGGCATCCTATGAGCAACGAACTTTATCAAGAGCAAGTAATACTTAAAAATCATGTAATTGCCGGTAGTTACTTGATAG
>JAIWDV010000325.1:0-2514 GCA_048632525.1 Bacteroidales bacterium
TATGGATATTTCTCTTTGGTATAGTCTGGAATATCTGCAAAGTGGGATAAGGACGCCCCGAAATTATGCGTTTCAGTCAAAGACCACCGGTAAAACCGGTGGCTTGAAATTGTGAACCGCTCAAAGCGGATTAAAACATGAACCACCTGAAGGTGGTAGTTACTTATTCAAACAATTTAAGTTGATCGAGTCGTCTATCCTCTTCCTCTTGATTCCTTATGTAATTGCGGATATCTTCCTCATCTCGACCTATCGTTGACACGTGATAACCTCTGGCCCAAAAACTTTGACCTGTAAAATTCTTTTTTCGCCCTACATAATTCCTTGCTATATGTATGGCACTTTTGCCTTTGATATAGCCTATTATTTGAGCAACTGCATATTTGGGCGGAATTGAAATCATCATATGTACATGGTCTGACATACAATGTCCTTCATGTACCTCACATTCCTTTTGCCGCGCTAATTCCCTAAAAACTTCACCCAGATGTGGCCTTAGTTCTTTGTATATTTTTTTCTTCCGATACTTAGAAATCCATGTGACATGGTACTTGCATTCCCACTTCGAATGACTTAAACTTCTTATGTCGTTCATTGAAAGCCTCTCTTTCTGTTTGCCTTAAGCGGTTCACAAATCGAGAGGCTTTCTTAAAATCCCGGAAATGTCAAACTTTGGGAGTCATCCGGCAAAGCCGGAAGTTTACCTGATTTAATTAAAGATATCTGCTATGTATCTGAGATCGTAAACAGTCCTGGGATTGTTATGATATCATTTTGATATTTTCAACATGCGAATATCCAGTCACGATGTCTCCCGTTTACACTTTGGTTGATTGTTCGACCTGCCGGATGATAAGTCGATATTTTTGGGACGAACGATGTCATTGAGAGACCTTTGAAAAATCCCGGTATTGTCATTGCTAGCGAAGCGAAGCAATCTCAAAACATGTTGATAATCCACAAGATTGCCACGTCGCTTTGCTCCTCGCAATGACCAGAATTGAACAAAAGTGGGAGTTGTGCAAAGCTCTCATTGAATGCCTCGATAAAGAGGTCAGGCAAATAACGAATCGATTGTTGCCTTTCCGGGTTATAAAGCGTCAGCGCCAAGCCGCCTTTCCTGGATTTGTTACAACGAACGAAGGGAGAAAACATAATGACAACTATCAAGATCAAAGGGATGTCCTGCAATCATTGTGTTATGGCCGTGAGTTCGGTTTCCGTGGTCAGCAATTCGTTGCGTTTGAGGAGGATCTGGGAACTGCACAGTTCATAAATTAGGGGTTTCAGGCACATTGTAAAGGACGATTAAACCACGAAGGACACGAAGCGGCACGAAGATTGGAACAAAGATACAGACAGGCACTAAATGAAAGTTTTATAATTTCTTCGCGGTCTTCGTGTTCTTCGTGGTGAAAAACATATTGATTTATTAGCCTTTGATACTGTTACAATGATTCCGGTATTCATCACATGATAGTTTCCCATCCAACGGCTCAAGCATCTTTAAAGGCAGGCCTTGAGGGCACGGCGGCTTTTTGCCGTCGCACGATAATGCCGTTGTTTTGCAAAGTTTTCAATGATATCAAAGCATACAGCACTGTAAGCAGCATAATACGAAGAGTTTCGAAGCTAAAAAAATATGACAGAAAAATTAAAAAACAGATAGTGGAAATACAAGACAGGTTTAGTTAGTGTCAAAAGTAGACTTTTTTTTCAAAGGGCGAAATCTGTGGATTCAAAATTAAACAGTAAAAATTCAACATTGCCTTTCCCTGTCTCCTCTTTAACCTGGGACCATTTTATCTATCCCAGAGCAGGGAAGAGCGACAAGACCATCAGCGCCTACGTCGAGGCCCTTGTGATCGGCGCTCAATTTCCGCCAATCAAGATTCAAAGGGTCTTCAACTATGCAGATGGCAATGAAACAACCGAAGCGACCATAATCCTGGATGGTATCCACCGCTGGTTTGCGTTTAAGGAAAAGGGAATCAAAGAGATTGCGGCAGTTGAATGGAAGAACGAGCCCCTTGATTACGAAAAAAACAAAACAGCGCTTCTCCTTGAATCGGCGGAATGTAACATCAGCCATGGAGACCGATTAAGTCCCGGCGATAAAAAGAGAATTGCCCGTGATATTGCATCAACAGACCCGGAATGTAGATGGACTGAAGAGGCCCTCGCAGAAAAACTCGGGATAATACGGCAGACAGTAAACACCTGGATCTCAGATATTAGAGCACGGCAGAAAGCAAGCCGAAACACAGTTATCCTTCGCTTGAGCCGCCTTGGATGGCCTCAGGAAAAGATTTCAGAAACAGTGGGGTTGAGCCAAAATCGCGTATCAGAAATTATCGGAAATGCCAATTTTGGCAATATCGATATTTTGCTCGCCCAGGGCCGGGACATGGAATACATCGCCAGACATTACAACATGGATCTTCCGCTTGTCTGGGCATTACGATTAGAGGGAAAAACGGATCAGGAAAAATTCAAAGAGCTTGGCTGGGGACT
>JAIWDV010000326.1:0-2514 GCA_048632525.1 Bacteroidales bacterium
TGGGCCAGTTCTCTGGCTGCGCATGCAGCAAGCATATGATTTGTGGTATGCTGAGCATAGGATGAAAGACGAGCTATCTAAGATCGAAACAGTTGCATCAGCTGGATCCAGCGCCCAACAAGCGCTTTAACTCAGACCGGGAAAGCGATGCCATTTTTCGCTTTTACCCAGGTATCATTAAACACCGATTTTCACCAACCGTTCTATCGTCATAATTAGACCAAGATTTTTTGGTTGACGGTAGGGCCGATTCAGGCTCTCCAAACTATTTTCAATGGTCGGCCTTCAAGCCAGGGGATCTCCAACGGCTGTTGGAGTTTTTCCACTCCGAGCAGTATTGGAGTATGCGCCCGCTTGCGTATATGTATTTCGAAGCCTTTACCATCAAAGCACACGGTCCCTGGAATATCCACAAAACGCCTGAAAATATCGGGTGCAAGATGGTTCTCAAATCTTGGCAAGTCTTTGGCGAATAACTGGTAGAGAAAGCTCGCTGCGACGCTCAATAGCAGATCGAAATGGATACGTACCATGATTGGTGAAGATAACGCATTGATATTGAAGAAGTCTACAAGTTCAGCAAGTTTGTTCTCGATTCTCCATCTCCGAGCGTATACAGCAAGCACATCGACTAATTCCAATTCTCGATTGTTAGTTATTACATATGTGGGCTCGATACGACCATGATCTTTTATTATGATTTGGCGAAACTGTCTCTCGCATCCCGTTAATTTTATATCGCCTTCATTGGCTAGAAAATTTTGGTGCTTGCGTTTCGGGATCGGAAGTTTCACTTTTTGCCACTGCTCGTTTGGCAAAGCATCCGTTTGCTCTTTGAGGCTTTTGCAGCGCCTCCTCAAGGTAATAAACTTAATTCCCGCCTCATCGAGTTCATTCAATACTTGATATGTAGTTAGACGAGAGTCAAAGACCAGTGTCTCCTTAATCACACCTTTTATATCTTTCAGATAATCCACAAAATGCAAAATCTCATTAGCACCTTCCTTTCTGAGTACGTCTGCATTGGTATATAAAAGCGCTTTTGTTTTAGCGTCCTGGGCAAAGAAGGTGTTGGCTCCCTTCATTGCCTTGTTGCGCGCTCCGCACCACACCTTTTCCATTTCGGACTGCTCGCCAAAGTGAGGGATAGAATGAAAGTCGAGATTGATCGTTCCACCACTGTAAAAACCAGGCTCATTTGCCATGAAGCATCCAACCATCTCCCGTTGTAATTTCAAGCACATCTCGGCTGACATCCGGCAGGAGTAGCTTGACATGTACGTGGGTTTGGGAAGTACATTTAAGCCCGCGAAAAGTCCGAACCCCAAATCGTGGTCATACTGCCGCACATGGCTCAATCTCTCGCCACCTATCAGCTTCAGCAACAAAAAGCTCAAACCTGCCTGAATTTTGCCGATGCGGCTCGATTCGGGAAGTGGCAACATTTTCAAAACATCGACAATCCCGGACTCAATCAGGTAAGGCAGAAAAAGAAAGACTCCTGCAACCTGACACTCAGCACGGAATGGTTTGAGTTTATCAAAATCGAGATTTTGGGCTGATTGCGCAAGCATGGTATTTTTCGTGCTTACTCCTCTTTGCGATGCTGTACGTCGTTGAAGTTTGCCGAAACCAGCCTCCTTGAGAATACGTTCTACTGTGCTTTCGCTGATAGTCACATTTTGACCACGCAATCTCCTGATGATATCCGTGGTAGAAAGGTTCTCTTTGCGAAGCTCGTAGATTATATGTCGTACATACGGCGTGACTCTGCGATCCTTAGGACCCATGATTGCCTTGGGAAACAAGTCGAGCTTTTGTGTTCTGAGATCATGGGCCAGGGCATAGATTGATGTCTCGGTAAATCCGAAGCGTAGACCTACTTCCTTGGCATTTATCCCTTCGAGCACGTAAGCGCGCAGAGCTTCGTATTGTCGCTGCATTGGTGTTTTGGGCTCCAGAAAAAAGGCTTGAAGATCGTCGCGCATTAAATAACCTTTGTATTATTATGATGATTATAATTTCGTAAATTACCATGTTAACTTCTGTGGTGTCAAGGAAAAAACTCAATTTATACTATCAATATGCCCTTTTTTGAACATAAAACTTAAAAAAATGGGTCTATTGGTAAGCATTAACACGAAATTTTATAAACTATAATCATCAGATAAAAACTAAGATATTTGGCAAAAAATCCAAAAGAAGATGTGACCGCTCAATCTTTTCTCTTCACCACATCTTGCAAGAAAAGAGAAAAATGTCCATAATTACAGTATAATAGCTTTTCAATTCCCTGAACAGGAGATTTGGTGGAAAGAGAAATGAATAGTCACAATAAGACGAATAGTATAAAATTTATGCTTAATTTAGACGGTTAAATGGCCCGTGAAAATCGGTGTTTAAGCAAAGGGCAAATGACCAGAACACTGCCGAGGTCTTTATTGATGATGTTCAACATGGTTATGACAGAGAATTGGGGCCGGTATTAATAGGCCATTGTTTTTGGAGGCGTTT
>JAIWDV010000327.1:0-2511 GCA_048632525.1 Bacteroidales bacterium
AACTAAAAATATATATTTTCATAAAATTGTGATGTTGCTGTAAGGCTTGTGGTTATTGTTTTCCTTCCTCTCAAAGGAAAACAATAAAAAAATAAACTCAGCGTTCTTTGCGCCTCAGCGGTGAAAAGTATTCAGAAAAAGACCCTTTCAGGGTCACCTTCAAGCCACCCTTTTTAGGGGTGGTAGTTGACTTCAATAGGTTACGAATATCAAATTGGTAAATGTCTCCCGCCACGGCGGGACTAAAAACAAATATGTCCGTGAATTTAACCAGTTAACTACTCAACTATTCAACCACTTAACGAGGTCTGAACCTCAGTATAAAGGAGTTAAAAAATGAAAAAAGGAGCTCTTTTACTCACAATATCCCTTTACATTTTTGTTTCTGTACTCACATTTTCATTTTTTGTGCAAAATGCTGTTGGCGGGGAACCGGTGTTATCCAAAGGGCAAACGGTATATGTTCCAATCTATTCTCATATCATTGTGGGTGGAGGAAAGCGAAAGATTCCGTTTGATTTATCAATAAACCTGAGCATTCGAAATACAGATCCGAAAAATCCAATTACGATTGCCAGGGTAGAATATTATGACTCACATGGAGACCATGTCAAAGACTTCATAACAGAACCTTTGATAGTAAGGCCGATGGCCTCAAAATATTTTTTCATCAGCCAGTCTGACACCAGCGGCGGATGGGGTGCAAATTATATAATCAAGTGGGAATCAGAAAAAGAAGTGAATGAGCCCATCATTGAAAGCATAACCTTTGGAGCCCGGGGGGCACACACCATTTCGTTTGTCAGTCGAGGCAAGGCAATCAAGGAATGAACAGACAATAAAGGGGAGGAAAAAATGGTACATGAACTTGCCGGAAAGCCGGTGCCGAGATCACTACTTGCCAATATTCCAAGGCTTGTCTCTGCTTATTACACCCATAGGCCCGATGTCACGGATCCGGCCCATCGTGTGGCCTTCGGTACTTCGGGGCACCGGGGATCGTCTCTTAAGCATAGCTTCAATGAGGACCACATCCTGGCCATTAGCCAGGCTATCTGCGAATACAGAAAATCTAAAAACATTACCGGCCCCATGTTCATAGGTATGGATACACACGCTCTGTCAGAGCCCGCTCTATCTACTGCCATTGAGGTATTTGCAGCGAGTGAAGTCACGGTGATGATTCAGAAGGGTTTCCGGTATACACCCACCCCGGTCATCTCACATGCTATCCTTACTTACAACCGGGGCAGGAAAGAAGGTTTTTCTGATGGTATTGTCATCACCCCATCCCACAATCCGCCTGAGGACGGCGGAATCAAGTACAATCCCCCCGAGGGCGGACCGGCGGACCCGGAGACAACCAAAGTTATCCAGCAGAGAGCCAACGAAATTCTGGGGGACGGGTTAAAAGGCGTGAAACGGATGCCCTTTGAGAAGGCGCTTAAAGCAGAGTCTACTAAGGAGTATGACTACATTACCCCATATGTGGAGGACCTTGAGAACGTTATTGATATGGAGGTCATCGCCAGAGAAAAACTCAAGATCGGCGTAGATCCGCTGGGCGGTGCAGCCGTAGATTTCTGGGACCCCATTGCCGAACGCTATGGGTTATCTATTGAGGTGGTAAACCGGGCCGTTGACCCGGCCTTTTCTTTTATGACCCTGGACAGGGACGGGAAAATCCGTATGGACTGCTCTTCACCTTACGCCATGGCTGGTTTGATTAAACTTAAAGACAAGTTTGATATCGCCTTCGGCAATGACACGGATGTGGACCGTCATGGCATTGTCACTAAGGGTGCAGGGCTTCTGAATCCGAACCATTATCTTGCTGTGGCCATTTGGTACCTGTTCCAAAACCGGCCCGGCTGGGGAAACGACGCTGCGGTTGGGAAAACACTGGTCTCAAGTTCCATGATCGACCGGGTTGCCGCGCATCTGGGGAGGAGGCTTTCCGAGGTGCCTGTGGGCTTCAAGTGGTTTGTGGATGGGCTTCTAAATGGTTCCTATGGATTTGGCGGCGAAGAAAGTGCCGGGGCCGCATTTTTAAGAAAAGACGGTACTGTTTGGACCACGGACAAAGACGGGATCATTATGGATCTGCTGGCCTGTGAAATCACAGCCAGGATCGGCAGGGACCCGGGCGAAATATACGAGGAACTCAAGGAGAAGTTCGGGAACCCGGTCTATGAGCGTATTGATGCCCCCGCCACAACCGAGCAGAAGGCGGTGCTTAAGGAGCTTTCTCCCGACATGGTCACAGCAACGCAACTCGCCGGAGAGCCTATAATAGCTAAACTAACCCACGCACCAGGGAACAACGCGCCCATCGGTGGTTTGAAGGTTGTAGCGGAAAATGGCTGGTTCGCAGCTCGACCCTCTGGCACTGAGGAGATATACAAGGTTTATGCGGAAAGCTTCAAGGGGAAAGCGCATTTGGAGAGGATTCAGGAAGAGGCACTGGCTATGGTCAATGCTGCCTTTAAATCAGCGTAATTAGCTTTTAAT
>JAIWDV010000328.1:0-2509 GCA_048632525.1 Bacteroidales bacterium
CCGACGAGATTGATGCGCATACGGTAGTAGATGCAAAAATCTACAAAAACCTTTCCGATAAGGCCAAACTGTCCTTTGAGGCAGACAACATTTTTGACTCTGATAAAGGTGATGAGGGTAATTTCCGCACAGGAAGAACTTTTACTGTTAAGTTGGATGTTTCCTTTTGAGGTAACCGTTCACAGTTTTTTAAATGAACTATACAACGACTGAAGCATTTTAACCGTGAACTGTAAACTGTGAACCGTGAACTGTTACCTTTTGAGAAACCCATCTTGGAATATACTTTGAACGGAAAACATAAAAAAGGAGGTGAAAAATATTAACAAGAAAGAGTTCACAAACAAAAAATCGTAGAAAAAAAGGAGAGAATCAATGAAGATGACAAAGATTTTTTTTGTTACGTTGATCAGCTTTGTCTTTATCTTCTGTGCTGTGGAGTATTGTCCGGCACAGGTGGATGAAGGGAAAGAGGAAGGCAAGCAGGTCTACAGGCTTGACAAAGTGATCGTCAGAGATCATCCCCTCAAGGATGAGTCTATGGTTGTAACACCAAATGTCACGATAATTAATGTGGATAAGTTCAAAAAAGCCGCTGTTGTTCAGAATATTCAAGACGTGTTGAGTGAGGCACTAGGCTTGAATGTGCTTCGCACGTCTGTTACGCCAAGTCAGTCAGAAACCGTCTATATCAGGGGCCTGGACCAATCTCGATACCAGATATTCCTAGATGGTAGGCCCATGAGGCTTTTGGGAGCTTATGGGTACTATAAAATAGACTGGACCACCATGCCCTTGAATAATGTCGAAACCATTGAGGTTATCCGCGGAAGCCATTCGCTTCTTTACCCTTGGTCCATGGGTGGCGCTATCAATATTATTACCAAAAAAGGGAAGAAAACGGATGAAATCAAACCCGATATGTCAGTGACGACTGAATTCGGCTCCTATGGAGCACAGAGTTATAGTGTAAATGCGTTGGGTGGTCTGTTTAATAGAATCGGGTACTCTTTCTCCGCTGCCCATAGAGAAGGGGATGGGTATCTGAGAGGCAACCATTACGATACCGATAGTGCCAACGCCCGATTCACGCTTTATCTGCCAAATGGAGGGCATCTCAGCTATGGTTGGGACTATGTAGATACTAACACAGGATATCCCCTGGTTAATGATCCTGACAGGGCGGATTTCGACCCTGATTATCCGGTTGTTACGACTGAGGTTGATTCGTTTACCCATGACAGACAGGGAAAAACTTATCCTGGGGGAGAAAACCTCTGGGATAAGATAACGATCGAAGAAGGCATCCTGTTGGAGCAGCCCCTCGGTCCAGGAGAAGTCCGGGCTCAGCTTTATCAACACAGGTCGAAACGAGTCTGGTACTATGTCGACGAAAGCGGAGAGCAGCAAGTCACGGGACCTCATAAGGAACGCAATCAGGGGGTTGCCTTGGATTATCTTGATTTTGAGCTGATCAAGGACCATGCTTTTTCTATTGGAGGCGATTACCGGACAATGGGACGCCCCAATAATCCGGATACTATGGAGATCTTCTCTGGTTATTTCCAGGATGTGTGGTCCATAAATGATCCTTTTACTCTTACTTTTGGGGCCCGCTACTATCATTTCGAAGTCGATGCATACCGGCCCAATTTCATAGGCTGGAACGATGCCTATAGTTACCGTAGGAAAGAGAAAGAGTGGTGTCCAAAGGTTAAACTGGATTATGAATTGGATTCGACCCTGACCCTTTACGCCGCTGTTAGTCGCGAAATGCGTATGCCATGAGGGTGAGATTTAGGTATGTGGGCGCGGTCAGCGTTCGAAGAAAATTTCTACGTGGTAAGTGATGACTTCAAGACAGAAACATCCTGGACATATGAAATAGGGGGAATGAAAACCCTGACGCAGGACATGAAATTCAGAGGGGCTATTTACTATACTGACATCAGCGACTATCAGCAAATGACGTACAATGATAACGCAACATATCCGGTATATAATATTGACGTTGCTGTTTATGGCGTTGAATTGGAACTCACAAGAAGTTTTGCTCGTGATCTGAGTGGCTACATCAGCTATGTATGGCAGAACTACTCCGTGGGACCTAACCCTCTTGCTGATTCTGAAACCAATTATCTTATGCAGAACTTACCCAGAAACAAGGTCAATCTGGGGCTGAATTATAAGCTATGGGAAGGGGGCGTGGTAACGCTTAACTCGCAATATATGGGTGAGCGTACGAGCGAGAGAGGCAAGGACATAGCAGACTTCATCACGGTTGATGTGGGAGCGCAACATATCTTCGAGCTCACACATTGCGACTTTACGCTAAAGGCCTTTGTCAATAACGTTACTAACGAAGAATACGAAATGCGTTACGGCTATCCTATGCCGGGCATCAACGCCGGTATTTCCGGCAAGGTGAGTTTCTAAGAGTAATCGCTTACAGGATGATATGACTGCTGGCAGGCGGGACATTCCTGTTCCGCCTGCTGTTTATCATGGC
>JAIWDV010000329.1:0-2507 GCA_048632525.1 Bacteroidales bacterium
GTCATTTCAGGGCAGGCAATGCCTGTCATACCCCTCAGCCCTTACTGTCTTACCATCGTAGACCCTGGTGATTTTGAATTGGCCACCTGATGCAATAACTGGGACTATTATCAGAAAGGCTATCAACAGGAAGATTATTTCACAGGTCCTTTTCATGGTCATCATCCAATCATCTGCATACGGGAAAAGTTCAATTGTGTGGTATCTGGTATCCTGTGCTGATTCTACGGAATATTTTCCTCCAACACAACCTGATTTCGTCTGATTTTGACGTTTCCCTGGTTTTGAGTAGCGCAGGGGAAACAAATCTGATATTAGAAATACCTGTGAGATCATATAATCATAAGGAGGCTGATCATGGCGCAAGAGCAAAGATTTCCAAAAATTGGCTTTGAATACCAGTTGATTCTAAAACATTTACTGGAACATGCTGCAAAGATGCGACCTGAAAGTGAAATTGTTTATAAGGATCTTTATCGGGGAAATTATGTCCAGCTTTATGAAAGATGCCAGCGCTTATCAAACGGCCTTAAGGACCTGGGTGTAGAACAGGGTTCAAAGGTAATTTGCTTTGAGTGGAACACACACCGCTTCCTTGAAGCATATTTTGCCATACCCTGTATGGGCGCAATGGTGCATATGGGGAATCCACTTCTTACGCCGCAACAGATGATCTACCTTATAAACCGCGTGGAAGATGATGTCCTTATGTTTAATAAAGATTTTATTCCGATAATTGAATCAATAAGCGATAGATTAAAAACAGTTAAGCACTATATCGTGTTGACTGATGATGAAAAGCTGCCGGAGACAAAATTAAACCCGATCTCAGAATATGAGGAATTGCTGCGCTCCGCATCGCCTGAATATGAGTACCCTGATCTCGATGAAAACACAGTGGCATCTTTAAGTAATACAACCGGTACGACCGGAGATCCAAAGATATGCTTCTTTACTCACCGGCAGCACATAATGCACACGCTAATATGGTCAAACATGCTTCAGGGTTTTTCAGGCGAAAGAGGTCTGGATCCGCGCCGTGATCTGACAATTCAACTCGTGCCCATGTTTCACGCCCACGGCTGGGGTGTTCCATATATGGCGACGTTCCTCGGGTGCAAACAGGTATATCCAGGCAGATTCGATCCAAAAGCGTTTTTAGAATTACTCAAAAGAGAAAAAAGCCCTGAGCAGGGCGGCTATATGGCCTGTGTCGCTACCATGCTTAATATGATTATCTCCCATCCGGAAATCGAACACTATAAAAAATACTTAAAGGGGCTTATCTACGAAGGCGGGGGCATGCGGCTAAACACCATACTTGCAAAAAAGGCGAAGGAGCTCGGCATGGACATCTGTTCCGGATGGGGCATGACAGAGGTATATACCAAAGTAGGCCTACAGTATCTAAAACCCCACATGTTCAGTTGGCCGGAAGACAAGAAGATAGAGTTTCTGAGCGGAACAGGCATGGCGCCGGCATTTGTGGAACAGAGAGTAGTGGATGAACAAGGAAATGATGTGCCAAAGGATGGAAAAGCCGTTGGTGAGATTGTGCTTAGAGCCCCGTGGCTTACATTGGGCTACTACAGGGAGCAAGAAAAATCAAAGGAGCTGTGGCGAGATGGCTGGATGCACACCGGAGACATGGCAACCATTGATGAAGAGGAAAGCGTATTAATCATTGACCGGTCTAAGGATGTGATAAAGAGTGGCGGGGAATGGATCTCCAGCCTCACACTGGAAAATCTGATAAACATGCACCCAAAGGTCCAGGAAGTTGCGGTTTTTGGGGCCCAGTCAGATAAATGGGGAGAACGCCCGGTGGTCCTGTTAGTGCCCAAAGATGAATACAAAGGGGATATCTCCGAAGAGGAGCTGAAGGAACATTTGACGCAGTATGTGGAAGAGGGCAAGATATTGAAATGGTGGATACCTGACAGGTTCGTCTTTGTAAATGAAATACCTCGGACCAGTGTTGGCAAATTCGACAAAAAAGTGATGAGATCAAGTTATGGGAACGTTCTGGAGGAGGAAGAATAGAAAAAGAACGAAATAACAGTAGGCTACACCGATATTACTGCTCTTTTAAACTTTCCTCCATGTCACTGAATCTATCATCTTGCTGATCTTTGACGGAACGTGCTTTTTCGATGGGGGCAAGAATCCTGCCCGCCACGTCTTTTGCGGTTTTATCGGTAAATGTTTCAATTATTCCTTTTTCTGATTCTGCTTCTTTGTTATTGGAACAGGAGAAAAGGGTAGCGCAACCAAATAGCAACGCTATAACGGTAAATAGCAACATTTTTTTCATAATATCACCTTATAGAGTTCTCTTTCTTTAACTCAACCTCTGCACTGAAAGGACATCAAGGACGCTGGTAAAACTAAAAGTACATACGAGAACAGTGACTCATACCAGAGACTCATTGTCAGTATCGCCTAAACGTTCTTGCATCTCGTCCTTCTTGTCCCTTTCGTTGCGTCCTCCCGAATTTATATAAGTG
>JAIWDV010000330.1:0-2494 GCA_048632525.1 Bacteroidales bacterium
CCGAAGGAATTAAGGAAGTTATTGGCTTGACATAGCCGATTCGATTGTGGTAAGATACGCCAAATATTGGTAATATCAACCATTAAAAGGTATTTTTTACCATGAAAAGACAAATTGACAGAACGGGACCTCCTGCAGGCGTGGAAGAGGCGCTGGGGCAGTCCGAGGCTTTCCTGGGGTTTCAGGAGCGGTTATCACGTGTCGCTCAAATAAACCGGCCTGTGCTCTTGATTGGGGAACGGGGCACAGGAAAAGAACTGGCTGCAGCCAGACTCCACTTTCTTTCAAACCGATGGCAAGAGCCCCTGGTAGCCCTCAATTGCTCAGCCCTCACGCCTTCGCTTATGGAATCAGAGCTATTTGGCCACGAAAAAGGAGCATTCACCGGGGCCGAACAGCGGCGGACCGGGAGATTCGAGGCAGCAGACAAGGGGACCCTTTTCCTTGACGAAATAGGCACCATCCCCATGGAAGTGCAGGAGAAGATATTGCGTGTCGTGGAATATGGTTCATTTGAACGGGTTGGGGGTACAGCGTGTATTGAGGTGGATGTCAGAATTATCGCGGCGACCAATGCCGACCTGTCGGCGTTGGTGATCGAGGGCCGCTTTAAGCAGGATTTATTGGATCGCCTCTCCTTTGAAGTGCTGCTTTTGCCGGCTCTCAGGGAACGAGAAGGAGATATTCTTTTTTTGGCAAACCATTTTGCAGTGCGGATGGCCTTTGAACTTGGCCGTGAGGAAGTACCCCAATTCAGTGATGAAGCTATTACTGCACTTGAAAACTATTCCTGGCCTGGAAACGTGCGTGAACTGAAAAACGTAGTGGAACGTGCGGTATATCGATCGGATTCATCGCTGATTACGGATATAGTCTTCGATCCCTTTCATTCTCCCTATGGTCAACATCGGCCAGGAAAAGAAGTGCCCAGGGTTGAAAAGGACAAATTTTCGACCGAGTATCTCATGAATAAACCCTTCAACGAGGCTATTCAGGAGCTAAAGATTCGTCTTTTGACCCAGGCACTCAAGCAATCAAAATACAATCAAAGAAAAGCAGCCCGGATTTTGGGCATGACTTACGATCAATTTCGCGGATTATACCGGAAGTTCTACGGGGATATCAAGGCATAGTGGAAGATGGTCGGCTACGAGAAACCCCTTTCGGGTGGGCACAATCCTGTCCTTTTTGATATTAAGGAATCCCGAGCTTTGCAGCCTGGAGAGCATATCGGCTGATTGCGAGTCAAGGTCGGTTTCTTTGATAGCAAAACCGTCTCTGGTTCTCAAACCGAGAGCAATTGATTCAAGTCTCATCTGATCATTAGTCAAATCTTCATATCCCTCAACCGGTGCCTTGTGATCTTCCAGGGCCTCACAATATCGTCTTATTGAGCGGAAATTCCACCAGCGGGTCCTGTTTTGAAACGAGTGAGCCGAGGGGCCGAGCCCCAGGTATGGGACATGGTGCCAGTATTTATAATTGTGACGGGAATAGTAGATCTTTTTCCTGGCAAAATTCGAAACTTCGTAATGAATGTACCCTTTTTCTTCCAGAAATCTGGATGTGGTGAGGAAAAAAGAACGTTCCTCTTCTTCACCAATGGGCTTTATCACGCCCTTTGTCCTCATGCTCCAGAAAGGCGTTCGCCTTTCAAAGGTCAACTGATAACATGAAATATGTTCGGGCCTAAACGTAAGGGTTCGGTTGAGCGTATTGATCCATCCTTTTAAAGATTGCCCCTCGAGTCCGTAAATCAGGTCAATGCCCACATTGTCAAATCCGGAGGCCCTCAGTGTCTTGAGCGCGCTTTCGGCTTCCTCGCCAGTATGTCTCCTCCCCAGAAACAACAGTTCCCGGGCATTAAAGGACTGAACCCCCAGATTAACTCTGTTAAAGCCCATGGCCTTGAGTCCGTCGACCTTTTCCGGGGTCAGATCCCCGGGATTAGCCTCTATGGTGAACTCGGTATTCGGGGCAAAGTCAAAGTGCGTGAAAAGGTGCTGCATTATCTTTTGGAGGTCCCTGGCGCTTAACAGTGTGGGTGTTCCGCCGCCCAGATACAGGCTGTCAAAACATTCGAACCGGTCCTTGTAGTAGGCCATTTCTTTTCTTAGGGCTTCCAACCACCTGGAAATGAGAGAGGTAGAGGCAATGGAGTAAAATCCGCAGTAAGGGCATTTTGTCCTGCAGAAGGGTACGTGGATATAGAGACCGTGTTTTTGATTAGCGTTCATCAGTGAGAACTCAGGGGCTTCGCCCCCATTGGAATGTTGGCCCGCCCTGGTGCAATTTGTTGTTGATTTGACGTATGTCATTGCACTTCAAATTTGATTTAAGACTCAGAGTGTTGAGTAGCGGTCTGGGCCAGGGAATGATGGAACACTGGAATAATGGGTTTTGGGGAATTGACGGAATGGGTTATTGGGAAAATCAAGTTGACAAACCATAAGAGAAATGAGAATTTCGGATCTAATCCATTCGGTAGAAGACG
>JAIWDV010000331.1:0-2491 GCA_048632525.1 Bacteroidales bacterium
TGTATGGTTATGGTACTGCGAAAGGAACGAATGCTTGGATTGATACTTATCCCGTTCGTTGTAAGCCTCATCGTGGCAACAATCTATTGTCGGTACCATTACGTCGTCGATGCCGTAGCTGGTATTATCTATGGAGCACTGATGATACCGCTTTGCAATTTTCTCTATAGAAGAATGGCTTCATATTTTGTACCCGTTCACGGGTTCAAAGGTTAGATTTCATCGGACCCTGGAATTTTGAATTCCATCCTTCAAATAAGGCTCATTTTCCTTGACACACTGAACAATTTCTTGCTACATCCCATCGCGAAGAGGGAGTCTATCAATTAAAACTGCACTCTGGAGGTAAGTATTATGCAGTCTCTAATCCAGCCATTTTTGAAAACTCTTTTTGCGACCATTATCTGCACCGCCCTTCTAATTCCTGTGCTGTGTTTCTCTGAAGCACTGGAGATAGAGCATCTTTTCAGGATTGAGCGGAGCAAAAACGCTAATATAGTTCAATATGATGCTCAATTGACACCGGAAGGTAAGCTCAAACCGGAAAAACCAGTCATCGCCTATTGGATTATGAATGCAAATAGCGGAGAAAAAGAAGACCTCAACTGGGTTGAAAAAAAGATGGCCTACGGATTTAGTGTCGAGTATGACACAAAAGGTGATTTTTGGATAATGGACTTAGTGGCTGACATCCAGCGCAAGATAAAAGTCTACAAAGTAAACGGAAGATATCGCGCAGAAATTTTGATTGACGGTCGTCCGGCATTTATAGACAGGATCTACATCAAATCCATTGAAGGTGGCATACGCCCCAAAGTCAAGTACATGGAGTTTTTCGGTAAAGGCATTAAAACTGGCAGTAACCTATACGAAAAGTTCATTCCAGCATAAAAGACTTCTATTGTTTTTTTAGAACCAGTACCTCAACCTTACCTTCAAGGGCCTTTTTAAATGTGATGGCATCCTGCTCATCACCGACTATAGCCCCGTAATGCATTGGTATGGCCAGTTTTGGATTAATGGCCAAGGCTGCCTGGACCGCCTGATCTGCCGTCATGACGTAGGTGCCGGATACGGGCAGAAAGGCGATATCCACTTCAAGATCTTTCATCTCCGGGATGAAATCAGTATCTCCAGCATGATATGCCGTGATCCCTTCAATCTCAACGATGAAGCCCAGCCAGTTATTTGACTTGGGGTGAAAGTCCTTATCTGTGTTGTAAGAATGAACGGCCTGAATCTTGATATCATCCACACTAAGGGTCTCTCCGGGTTGCAAAACCCTCACATCACCCGAAAGCTTTTTGGCAGAAGCCTTCTCCGTGACGATAACTGTTTGAGAATACTGGATCTTTGCCACATCCTCTGGCGAGCAATGATCAAAATGATCGTGGGTTATGAGGATCAAATCGGCCCTTGGGCCACCTTCAATCTTAAAGGGATCGAAATAAATCGTCTTTTCTGTATCAATTCGAAACCCGTCATGGCCGAGCCAGTTTATTTTTTTTGAAAAATCCTCGATTGTCATTTGTACCACCTCCAATTTATAAAGGCTCCAGAATAATTTTGTGGTCCACCAGAGAAAGGGTCTTTACTCTTGCCTCCACTATCTCCTCCTCCCCGAACATACTGATAAGTTTGACGTGGCCATCCATATTCTCCAAAACATCAACACTCTCAAGGAGGAGTTCTTCCTTGCCATCTTTCAAAATATACGCAGTTGATTCACACATCTTCATTCATCTCCTTTATAATATCTACGACCTGACTTACAAGATGTGGCAAGGGCTCTCCGGAAACACCCACAAGCCTGACCTTTTCCTGTGTCAGAGGGATCAAAATTTTTGTAGCCTCACTCGAACTGACCGCTGAGGCCATTGCCGGTGTCACTTCTCCCATCATTGAGTTTGCCATTAAGATAGCCAAAGGGCCGACGATCACATCCACATTATGACTGGTCTGCACTATAGCGTTCTCCCCCGTACCTCCCTTGTTGGCCCCGGCCTTCATCATTCTCGAAGTCGCGATGGAATTCGTTCCCAGCGCCACTATCATCAAATCGTTACCCACTGATTCCCTGAGCCCCTTGATGATCGTGCCTCCAATCCCGCCACCCTGTCCATCCATTACCATCAGTTTCACAGCATCACCCTAAAAATTTTATTGCATACCCGCTCAGATAGGAATAATTTAATACCTGAATCTTGCACCAAGTATCGTAGCGAGGCGCAGAAAGCCTTGTGTTTAAAGCGAAGTTGGAGTGATTTTGACCCGCAGGCATATTACCTATATGGTGAGGATCAAAATCATGAAACGAGCTTTAAAGGCAAAGCGCTTCAAGCCGTAGTAGATAGTTGGTGCAAAATTCAGGTAATAATCCAACATAAAAAACCAAATGGCAAGAGAATTATAGATGATATATCAATGCATTATGTTTATTGTGACTGCCTACCTTCTCGGCTCTATTCCATTTGGAAAACTCATTGCCAAA
>JAIWDV010000332.1:0-2478 GCA_048632525.1 Bacteroidales bacterium
CCTGACTGAAGTCGGCTGCATCCGCAAGATAGAGGTCGTGTACTTGGGTGAGCGCAGGAAGATGTGGGGTGGGTAGGTGTGTGTTCACCGAAGGCAGCGTGGAGTTAGTCACCATTTTCAATCTTTATTTCTACGTCGTAGCAATCGCATAAGCCCAACTAAAATATTTATCCTCGGCACAGATTGCATATAGCGTTTATAGGCATCTCCAAACTTCTCGACAAGTCGCTGGTCTTCTTGTCTTGAAATTGAGTAAACACATGCCATGCCTATAATCCCAATAATTGTCGTCAACCAATGCTGACTCCAGAAAATAATTGTAATGTACATGAGTAACCAACCCAGATAGAGTGGATGCCGAACAACTGAGTAGATTCCTGTATCAACAAGGACTGAGGTCTTGGTCCAATCCTTTTCCTTTTTCACCTTGCCCTTACTGCGAAAAACAAACATAGGCAGAAAGATTAAGACAAGGCCGACCACCAAGATCATCCATCCGGCATACCGTAGCTCCTCGATACCAGCAGGGTTATCTAAAAACCAGAGCAATAGATAGGCCAGGACCAGCAAGACTCCCGCGACGTAGTACAGAAAGCCACCCTTCATCCATTTTTCGATTTTGCTGAAATTCATAATTTAATAGTACCTCTTTTGCTCTGAAAATAGCACTTTCATGCTCATGGGTGTCCTGAAATGTCATGGACGCTTATTTTTTGCTTTTAGCGGGTGAGGGGAATTTCATACACCGTGTTAGACAACACATTTATTTCGTCGCCCTCTTTCAATGCAAAATTTGCAAACCGAAATGCGTTCCACACTGTTTCCGAGTCGTTTGAATAGACTATGATTCCTATTTTCACATTTATACCTCCTTCTGTGCGGAAATTACAGTAAAACCTCCTTCTCCATGACCTTCTTTAACAGGTTCAATAGCAGTTATTTTTTTGGGGTTTTTGAAGATTGTCTGACAGGTTTTGATATGTTCAGACTCAAAATTTTTAAGCCAATCCAAAACTTGTCTGGTAGAATAAAAGTTGGCATGCCTGTAGAATTTACTCTCTTTCTTCTTTGATTCATACAGTTTGCCAAGAAAACTCTCCTTGTCAATCATACCTATAATGATATATCCTCCCGGTTTAAGAACTCTTTTTGCTTCCCTGAGTGCTTGTATAGGGTCTTGCACAAAACATATTGTTACAACTATCAATACAAAGTCAAAAGAAGAATCATCAAAAGGAAGTTTTTCCGCTTTTGCTTCATAAACCTCTATCCCACGTTTTTGTGCTATATCTGCCATTGCTTTTGCTGGCTCCACTCCAATCCTGATACCAAGAGGAACTGCAAATCTTCCTGTACCCACTCCAACCTCTAAACCCTTACTATTTTCTGGAACGAACTTCTTTAAGGCTTGGACTTCGGACTCATAGGCAAATCTATTTGCATCAAACCACTCATCATATTCTTGAGCATACTTTTCAAAGATTTCAATGTTATTAATAATTCTTCACCTTTATCAAGCACAGTCTAAATGACGTATAACGTTTTGCAAGTACCCAAAGTTGGCGACCAACGGGAACCAATTTTAGCGTAGCGAAGCGGAGCCGGGTACTCGCTGTTATGCGACCATTACTTGGCGTTTCTATATATTATTTTTTGTTGGTCGGCTCTTGACCCACAGCCAAATCATTATTCCCAGAATGATCACCGTTAGATACAAGGTACGTATCTCAGGATATAAAACAGGTGTAACCTCCTTCGACTGAATCAAAACATCATAAGTAGCACCAACTCCCACAAAGAAGGGATATAGTAAAAGGACACTGTTACCTATTCGATAGACAACAGCAAATATCAACCCTACAACAAACAGTTTGCCAAACTCTGGCTGAAATCCCACATGATGCAAGGAGTAAAACACGGCACAGAGAACAACTCCAGGAACAATGCCGAACGCTCGTTCAAACATGGTCCTTAGAAAACCGTAAAAGAACACCACCTCAAAGATCACAGCTAACATAACGAAGGCACTTACCCACAAAATTGGCGTGTCCAAACGAAAATCATCCGGAGGGGGAACGTCTGACAAGAACAGCAAGAGGAGTAGTATCCCAAGAATAAGATTGATTGGAAGAAAGACATACCACTTCTTAAAGCTAAAGCCAAAGCTAATGAAGTCATTGCCATGTTGTCGGATGTATAGCAGGGGAAAGAGAATTCCCAAGGATATTTGCCCAATATCACGAATGATGATGCTTATCCAAGGGATACTCTCAGTGGCTCCCAGTGCTATTGATAAGCTAATCATAACGATACCAGCGATAACGGTGACCAGAGTCTCTTGAGACGGTTTCCACCGAAAGAGTTTTGAAATAACGTTTTTCACTATATATCCCCTCCCTGAATCAATTTTCAATGCGAATTGGATCACAAACTGCCACCCAACCTGTAATTATGCAGAAATAATTAGCCAAGCAATGT